>JBGPQS010000042.1:0-8429 GCA_041489235.1 Thermodesulfovibrionia bacterium | reverse complement strand
GCGGGAAATCACTCATTTTCTATAAACCGCTCGAAAATGGTCCTTCGTGCAAAGGTTGCCATCCCACGGAAGGTGCGATATTAGGTGCGGTGAAAGTCTCAATGTCTCTTGAAAAAGTTTATGGAAAGAGCATGACTTTTATACTATGGACCACGATCGTCTCAGTAGTTGGTATTACCGTGTTTACTTTTATCTTCTGGGGTGTATTGAGGAGATTGGTAATAAGGCCAATACATTCTGTTGAAAAAGCTGCAAAAGCATTAGAGCAAGGTGACCTTTCATTCAATATTGATGTGAAGTCAAAAGATGAGATGGGAAGGCTGAGCAATGCTATTAATTTATCGTTGCATTCTCTCAGTAGTGTCCTTCAAAGGGCATTGAATGGCTCAAAAAGGGCTGCAATTGCTGCTGAAAAAGCAGAGAGTGAATCTAAGAAAATGTCAGAAGGTACAAAACTTGAGTCCGAAGCAATAGCCAATATCTCAAGTTCTATAGAGGAGATGAATGCTGTTATCGCTGAGATTTCAGAGAGCACAAATGCCCTTGCAGCATCTGCTGAAGAAACGGCTGCCTCAATGGAAGAGATGGTAACGAGTATAGGTCAGGTTACAAACGATGCACAGGAGCTTTCATCAGAGGTTGATTCCACCTCAGCACTGATAGAGGAGATGTCAGCAGCAACGAAACAGGTCGCAGACAGCACAAAGGATCTTTCAGCTGAATCAGAAGAAACTCTTTCTGCAGTTGAGGAGATCGCTTCATCAATAAACGAGGTTGAGCAGAACGCAAAGGAGTCTGCGAAACTCTCGGAAAAAGTTAAAAATGATGCAGCCACATTCGGAATCTCATCAATTGAGAAAACGTTAGGAGGGATGCAGAATATCAGATCGTCAGTGGAAAAGACAGCCAATTTTATCAATAAACTCGGCGGGAGGTCTGATGAGATAGGGAAGATCCTCAATGTGATTGATGAAATCACCGACCAGACAACACTGCTTGCACTGAATGCCGCAATCCTCGCAGCACAGGCAGGCGAACACGGCAGAGGGTTTTCTGTTGTTGCAGATGAAATAAAGAGTCTCGCAGAGAGGACATCCTTCTCGACACAGGAAATCGCATCTCTTATTCAGTCTGTTCAGCAGGAGATGAAGGATGCGGTCCATGCAATGGATGAGGGGTTAAGGTCTGTGGAGGATGGTTTTAAAGTTACAAAGGAGGCAGGAGATGCCCTGAATAAGATTGTTGAGAGTGCAGCACGGTCATCAGAGATGGCTTTCTCTATTGAACGTTCCACCACAGAGCAGGTGAAGGGGACAAAACTTGTGTCGAAGGCCATGGAGAGAGTAAAAGATATGGTGGAACAGATTGCAAAAGCAACATTAGAGCAGAACAAGAGCGCGGTTCTCCTCACAAAAGCTACAGAGAAAATGAGAGATGTTGCGAGTCATGTGAAAACCGCAACAGGTGAACAGCAGGTAAATACTAAACAGATATCAGGCGCTATAGAGCTTGTATCAGATAAGAGCCAACAGATCGCAAGAGCGATTAACGAGCAGAAATCGGGGTTAACACAGATATTGAGTTCTATCGAGAAGATAAAGGATATTCCAAAACAGAATATGACTGTAGCATTTGACATCACCAGATCCTTAAAAGGTTTATTAAAGAATACCGAGCTTGTCAACAGTGAAATGGAAAGATTTAAGATATTTGAAGATAAAGATACATTGCTTGCTGATGCCATAAGATTTGGCGTTGAACCAGTCGGATCACCTGTCGAGGCGTTTAAGAATTTTACGCCCTTAACTGAATATCTCATGAAAAAACTCGGTAAGAAAGTTGAACTGAGAGTAGTATCTGATTATGAAGGTGCATTAAGAGATATAAGTAAGGGCATCACACAGGCCTGTTTCATGATGCCCACTTCTTATGTAGAGGCGCACAAGAAGTATGAAGTTGAAGTCATTGCAAAAGCACTAACAGGAGGGAAGGCATATCATCATTCTGTCATTATTGCAAGAAATGACAGTAAGATAAACTCTGTTCAAGACATCAGGGGACATACATTTGCATTTGGAGATCCACACTCGGTGTCCAGTTATGTCGCGCCAAGGGTTATGCTTCTTGATGCAGGTATAGACCTGAAAGATCTGCATTATTATGAATACCTCGGCCCTCAGGATGCGGTGGCAAATGCAGTGCTTAATGGGACCTTTGATGCTGGTGGGGTAACAGAAAGCGCAGCACTTAAATTTAAAGACAAGGGGCTTAAGTTTATAAAACTCTCCGGAGATTTACCTGGATTCTGTATATGTGTGAGCAGGACACTCCCGGAAAAGGATAGATCTGTATTAAAGGCTGCACTTACCGCATTAACCAGTGCGACACCAGAAGGTTCAGAAATCTTGACAGCTATTTATAAACGGTACAGCGCATTTGAAGAGGCATCTGATAGAGAATATGATAATTTGAGGCTCCTGATGACAAAATTGGGAATGATTTAAACAATGTGTGGCGGTTAAGCAGGGAGGCATCTTGTTAAAGTTCGCTGTTTTTAAAATTGCAGGCGAGGATTTTGGAGTCGAGGTGAACAGAGTTGTCGAGATCCTTAAGAAACAGAGGATATATTCACTCCCCGAACTTCCTGCCTTTCTTTCCGGGGTGATCAATGTGAGGGGAGAGATTATCCCTCTGCTCGATCTGAGGAGGCGTTTTAGCACATTCACTCAGACCCCTACTAAAAAAGAACGTATCATTGTTGTACGCTGTGATGGAGAAAAGATAGGCCTTCTTATAGATGAGATAAGGGAGATAATCTCCCTGTCCCGTGAGGAGGTAGTGGCTCCTCCATCTCTCTTTAAAGGGTTAAAGAGAACATACCTTACAGGGCTCGGGAAAAAAGATGATAGAATAATCATTCTTCTCAATATAGATAATCTTCTTACCTCAGAGGAGAAGATGGTTCTTGAAGAGTCAGGAGGAATTTTCAAGGAAGATGCAGGAACTCAAAAGGTTACTTAAGGACGATGATGTTGAGGTCAGGAGAGAAACCCTTGAGAGCCTCAAGGGGTTACGGAATAATGCCTGCATAGACCTGCTCCTGAGTGCCATGGAGGATATGAGTTGGAGAGTCAGGAAGACAGCCATAGATATCCTCATTGAGGACTATCCTATTGAGGCATACATAAAGGGTTTAATACAGCTCCTTTATCGCGATGATAATGCAGGGTCGAGAAACTCTGCGATAGAGGCACTTGTGAGGCTCAATAAAAAAGCAACTCCTTTTCTCATTGAGGCATTTCACACACCCAATAGAGATGTGAGGAAATTCATTATTGATGTCTTAGGCGAATTCAAGGATAGCAGGTCTCTTCCCCTCATGCTTACTGCACTCAAAGATGATGATGAAAATGTACGGATTACCGCTATAGAACATATCGGCAAGGTAGGTGAATCATCTGTAGTAGATGCGTTAATAGAGATACTCGAAAGTGGAGACCTCTGGACAGCCTATCCTGCTGCTGATGCACTCGGAAGGATCGAAGACAGAAATGCAATTCCTGCATTAATTAAGGCATTGGACAAGAAAACCCTCAGAGAGCCTGCGATGAAAGCGCTGAGTTTTATCGCAGACATTGGAACACTCAAATACATCATTCCCTTTTTAGAGGATTCTTCAAAAACGATACAAGAAGAGGCTATCCGGTGTATTGAAAGATTTTATCATAAGGGTGTCAATGAAGAGTTTATCTTAGATGAAATAAGGAAACTCCTTGGTGAAAAAGCGTTACAGATACTCATTGAACATGCGTGGTCCAAGAAATCTGACGTGAGAATTGCTGCAATACTTATCCTTGGCCTGATGAAAGATGAAAGAGCATATAGTCCACTCCTTGAGATATCCCAGGAAGAAAAATTTGCAGAAGATGTGAAAAGGGCGCTTGTCTTTATTGGAAGAGACAGACCTGAATCTCTCCTTACCCTTTTTGAAACTGACAAAACCTACCAGCAACGATTCTTATGCGAGGTCGCAGGGAGAATAGCATCTCCTGTGTACTATGATATCCTTAAAAACCTGCTTGAACATGAGGATGGACATATCCGCTCTCTCGCTGCAATAGCGCTTTCGAAACTTGGTGACCTGAAAGCAATAGAACCGATAAAAAGGCTTTTATCTGATCTCTATGAGGATGTACAAGAAGCTGCTGTGGATGCACTTTCACGATTGAGTTCAGGGCTTTCGATAGATGAATTAAGCACTATGCTTCAGGATAAAAATCCTGTATTGAGAAAAAATGCAGCACTTTTACTCGGGACAATAGGTGCTCATGAGGCAGTGTTAGCTTTGGGCTTTGCACTCAAAGATGGAAATGTGAGCGTGAGGAAGGCTGCTGTAAAGGCATTTTCTCTATTAAAGACAGAAGAGTCAATAAGATTTCTTACCCTTGCACTCACCGATGAGGACCCTGACATAAGAATATCGTCAGCCCTGAGCCTTGGCTCTATTGGTGGTAAAGGTATTTATGAGGCGCTCTCTCTTCTTCTCTCTGATTCAGATGATTCTGTGAGGGCTGCGGCATCAAAAGCGCTCGGGATGCTCAGAGATGTTAGGGCTGTGAGGCCGCTTATAGAGATCCTTTCTGATAAAAACGGTTTTGTGGTCACTACAGCAATTGAATCTCTCGGTGTAATAGGGGGAGATGAAGCAAAGTCTGCTCTCCTTGGTATGCTCTCTTCAGATGACAGAGAGGTAAGAAGGACGATTATAAAGGCACTTTCTTCTTTTGAGGATGTAGGTGGAGAATTACTGCCTTTTCTGAAAGATAGTGATTGGGCAACAAGAATGGCTGCTGTTCAGGTATTAGGGAAAATGCCAGAAAGCACTTTAAGGAAAGAACTTGAAAAGCTCCTTGACGTAGAGGAAGACCCTATAGTGAGAAAGGCGGTTGAAGAAAGCCTTAAAGTCAGTCGTTAGTCATCGGGGATTAATTTAAAAACCAGTGAATATTCACTCAATAAAGATGTAAAGGTTATATGTTTGAAAAAGAAGAGTTAATAGACCTTCCCGAAGATGTATTCAGGCTTCTCAGGGACCTGATAAGGGATTACTGCGGAATCTATTTCAATGATGACTCAAGGTATCTCCTCGAAAAGAGGCTTTCAAGAAGGGTGAGAAGCCATCACCTCAGTAGCTTCAGGGACTATTACAGGTTTTTACTTTATGATAAGAGCCGTGATGAAGAACTCTCTTTAATAATGGATATCCTTACTGTCAATGAGACATATTTTTTCAGAGAGCAAGGACAGCTGAAGACATTCAGTGAGGAAATACTCCCCGAACTCAAGGGCATAAATAGAGAAAAGAAAAGATTAAGGATATGGTCAGCAGGTTGTTCCACTGGCGAAGAGCCTTATACTTTAGCCATGCTTGTCATAGAGAGAGGATATTTTTATGGCTGGGACATAGAGATATTCGGAAGTGATATTAACCAGCGGGTGCTTCAGGTTGCGAGAAATGGTGTGTATAGAAAAAATTCCTTCAGGACAACAGATGAATACTTTCTTAAAAAATATTTTAAAGAGGAAAACGGTATTTTCAGGATATCAAACAGTGTAAAACAATTTGTAAATTTCAGCCATCTCAACCTCCTTGACCCCTTTAAGGCGAAATTTATTGGTATAATGGATGTAGTATTCTGTAGAAATGTGCTGATCTATTTTGACCAGACATCAAAGAAAAAGGTTGCGGAGACTTTTCATGATAGGCTTGTGGATGGAGGGTATCTCCTGTTAGGCCATGCCGAATCTCTTATAAATGTAACCACTGCATTTACCCTGAGGCATTTTAAGTATGATATGGTTTATCAGAAACCTGTGAAACAGGGGGTCTATATTAGTGTCTAAGATTAAAGTTCTTGTCGTAGATGATTCTGCATATAGCAGGCAGACGATAAAGAAGATACTTGAGACTGATAAAGACATTGAGGTGGTAGGTATCGCATCAGACGGGATAGATGCAACAGCAAAGGCTATCAGACTCAAGCCTGACCTTATAACCCTTGACCTCGAGATGCCGGAAATGGATGGCTTCAGCTTCCTCAGGTGGTTGATGAAAGAAAGGCCAACACCTGTGATAATCGTCAGCTCATATTCTGATTCGAAGACTGTATTCAAGGCACTTGAACTTGGAGCAGCAGATTTTATCGCAAAGCCAACGAAAAAGGCATCTGTAGAGTTTCAGAACATAGGGAAGGATTTATTGAGAAAGGTGAAGGGGATAAGAGACTTCAGAATGGATAAGCTGAGCAGTAACCTCAGGCTTCTCGGGAAGGAGAGCACAGAAAAGGCATCTTCAGAGGAGTCAACTGCTGATTTAGATGTTGTGGCCATAGGGGCATCAACAGGCGGGCCTGCTGCACTTCAGATAGTACTCACAAGGCTTCCATCCGATTTCCACGCAGGTATTGTGATAAGCCAGCATATGCCAAAGGGGTTTACTGCATCACTTGCAGAGAGGCTTAATGGAATTTCAAATGTGCATATAAAGGAAGCAAAAGAAGGTGATGAGGTGGAGGAGGGCAAGGTGCTTGTATGTCCTGGTGGTTATCATATGATTTTCCACAGAAGAGGGCAGGGAATAGTGACGACAATAAAGGAGCCAAAAAATACCGATAAATATGTGCCCTCAGTTGATATAATGATGTCGTCAATTTCAGAAAATTTTGGCCCCAGGGCAATAGGAGTCATTCTTACAGGAATGGGCAATGATGGAATAACCGGGATGCTGGAAATTAAAAAAAGAGGCGGGTATACTATAGCAGAATCTGAGGATACTGCTGTTGTGTTCGGTATGCCTTCAGAAGCAATAAATAAAGGTGCAGCAATGAAGGTATTACCTATCTCTGAGATACCTGTTGAGTTAGTGAGGATTGCTGGAAAGACAGAGAAAGCGAAAAGGTAATGGAAAAAGAAGGTAATATTACAAAAAAGGCAGACGAGTTTCTCCAGATCTTTAAGAAGGGGGAAGAGTTTACAAAGGATCTGCTTAAAGAAAACGAGAGGCTAAGGTTCAGGATTGCACAGCTTGAGGAGACTGTAGAACAGTCACATAATGAGGAGCGGATTGAGCTTTATGAGGAGAGAATAAAGATGCTCGAGGAAGAGCATAACTCCCTTTTAGAGAAGCATAGGCAGGTAGAGGAAGAAAATAAAGATTTTGCATCGAAATATGTAGAGGTAGAGACAGAAAATAATAACCTCGCAAACCTTTATGTCGCAAGCTATCAACTCCATTCGACATTGGATTTCAATGAAGTTCTGCGAATAGTGCTTGAGATCATTATTAATCTCATAGGGGCAGAAGAGTTTGCAATTTTCCTTATGGATGATAAGACAAATGAACTTATCCCGGTAGCATCAGAAGGGTTATCGCTCAGTGGTATCCCCAAAATAAAAATGGGAGAAGGGATCATAGGGACAGTCGCAAAAAAAGGAGAAGGGTACTTTTCAGAGGGTATCACCCATGCGTCAGAAGTTGATGCTCAAAGCCCTATTGTATGCATACCACTTAAGATAAAAGAGCACGTGCTAGGGGTTATCTCAATATACACACTCTTTGTTCAGAAGAATTCATTTTCAAATATAGATTATGAACTCTTCAATTTACTCGCCGGGCATGCAGCAACCGCAATATTTTCTTCAAGGCTCTATACACAATCTGAGAGAAAACTTATGACCATACAGAGTTTTCTTGATCTTCTTAAAGAGAAGCCGAGAAGATAAGGTGTCAGACAGGAGGTAACAATGCCAAATATCCTTGTTGTTGAAGATTCAGCAACGATGAGACAGCTCATAGGTTTTGCGATGAAGAGAATTCCGGAAGCGAGAGTGATCGAGTCAACAGACGGTGTTGATGCATTAAAAAAATTATCCTCAGAAAAGATAGATCTCATACTCGCAGACATAAATATGCCTGTTATGGATGGGCTTAAATTAGTAAGCCTTGTGAGGGGAAACCCTGTGTACAAAAATATCCCTATAATCATTGTCACAACAGAAGGTGCAGAAGAAGATAAAAAGAAGGCACTCGCCATAGGTGCAAATGCCTATCTCCCGAAACCGATACAGACTCAGGATTTGATAAAACTTGTCAATAGCTTTATCTCATAGACCCCGTTAGAAAAACAACAGTTCTCACGGGGTGAATCAGGCCTGGCAGATCTGACAGAAGAATTTTACACTTAAATTTCACACTGCTTGAATCCTCGAAGAGCAATATCTTGTCTCTCATCTGGTAAAATGTAGATTAAGGTATGCTTCCATGTCAATAGTTAATTTTATCGAGTCAATAAAAAACGACAGGAGATTTAATCTCCAGATTGTAAACCATAACTATATTCCCCCTGTAAAACCGAGATACATGAAGCTTG
>JBGPQS010000041.1:0-8457 GCA_041489235.1 Thermodesulfovibrionia bacterium | reverse complement strand
GTGATGGTTCAGATGAAGGATAACGAGAAAATCCTCCTGGGCACCCTCAACAACTATCTGAAAGAGACCCTTAATCTCATTCTTAAGAAAGGCAAAATCACGGCCGGTGATCTTTCTGAATCGTTAAAACTTCCTGCAAACACAAGCGGTACAAGGCTTTTGAACCTTCATAAGAAACGTCTTGTAAAAAGGATAGATGAGATAAGAGACGGTGGAAGGGTGTGGGTTTATGAAAGTGTATAATAAGAGAGGGTATAGTGTATGTTTGAACATTACCATAAACCATTAATCAGCCGTAAAGAGTTTATTTCCCGACAGTTGCGATATGTTGTTTTTTCTTTATTAATTTTATTTGGTTCAATTGGTATTGGAATGACAGGGTATCATTTTTTAGGAAAGCTTCCAGGGGTTGATGCCTTCTTGAATGCTTCTATGATTTTAACCGGAATGGGACCGGTTGACCATTTGGATACACATGAAGGAAAGTTGTTTTCAGCTTTTTATGCATTGTTCAGCGGTATATCGTTTCTTACTTTCGTTGCAGTACTTTTTTCACCTATTTATCACCGTTTTTTGCATAAATTCCATTTAAATATAGATGGTAATGATGATAATGAATCCAAGTGATTGCATTTTTTGAATATAAAATAAGGAGTAGTTTATGGAGACAATTGCATATATCATTTTAGGCATAATAGCTGGGTCGCTTGCTGTATGGTTTATTGCAAAGGCCCGAATACAGACAGTTTATGATCAGCAGATTTCAGTTCTTCAGAAGGAGCAAACAGACCGTTTAGTAGAACTTGAAGGAAGGGCAAAAAGTGGTGAGGCAGTGAATACTGAACTCAGGCAGCAGATTCAGCAGAGGGACACTGAGATAAATCAGATTAGAAGCGAGCTTGACACTGAAAAACAATCTAAGATTGAAGCCCTTACAAGGCTTGAGGAATCCCAGAAAAACCTTGAAGAACAAAAATCACTCATCGAGACTATGAAGACAGAGATGACGGACACATTTAATGCACTTTCGTCAGCAGCTCTCAAGAGTAGCAGTGAAGATTTTCTCCGCCTTGCTTCTGAGCACCTCGGCAAGGTGGTGGCAGATACAAAAGGAAAACTCGGAGAGCATCAGGTAGCAATGGATGGAATGATAAAACCATTGCACGAGATGTTAAAGCGATATGAAGAGCAGATTAGGGCAATAGAAGAAAGCAGACATAAGGCCTATGGAAGCCTTGAGGAGCAGTTAAGGGCACTGGCAACTACCCATGAAACCCTTCAAAAAGAAACGAGCAATCTTGTTTCAGCCTTGAGGAAGCCTCAAGTTCGTGGACGATGGGGCGAGATGCAACTAAGAAGGGTTGCAGAGCTTTCAGGGATGTCCATGCACTGCGATTTTACCGAACAGCAATCCATGGATACAGAAAAGGGAAGAATAAGGCCTGATATGATTGTGCATCTTCCCATGGATAGGGAGATTATTGTTGATGCAAAGGTGTCACTCGAGGCATATCTTGATGCCTTCTCTGGAACGACAGAAGACGAGAGAAAAACAAAAATGGAAAAGCATGCACAACAGGTCAGGGCACACATGAACAGACTCGCATCTAAGGAATACTGGAGCCAGTTCAAACAGTCCCCTGAATTTGTTGTTCTCTTTATTCCTGGAGAGTCCTTTTTAAGTTCTGCCCTTGAAATGGATAACACACTTATTGAAGACGGTATACAGAAAAAAGTTATTATTGCTACTCCAACTACCTTTATCGCCCTGCTCAGGGCTATAGCATATGGATGGAGGCAGGAGCAGGTTACGAAGAATGCTCAGGAGATAAGCATATTAGGGAGGGAACTGTATGAGAGAATGAGTACAATGGCTCAACACTTTGAAAATGTTGGTTCTTCATTGAAGAAGGCTATGGATGCCTATAATAAGGCAATTGGCTCTATGGAATTAAGGGTATTGCCTTCTGTAAGAAAATTTAAGGAACTGGGGGTCACAGGAGCTGAAGACATACCAATTCTCGAACAGATTGACCAGACACCGCGGAGTTTGAATTTCCTTGACTCAGATGCTCATGAAAGTAATAAATTGATTTTAGAAACAGGAGAGAGCAGTGCAAAAGATGGATAAGCAAGTTAATGAGTTAAGGAAAATATGGGGTGCTTTCAGAGCTTCACGAGTTCTTCTTACTGCGAATAATTACAGGATATTCGACCACCTCACAAAACCTCAAACACCCAAGACGATCTCTAAAAAACTCAACATAGATTTACGGGCAACTGAGATTTTGCTTGATGCACTTACCGGTCTTGGCCTTATAAAAAAACAGGGAAGCAGATACAAAAATGCAGATATAGCTTCGCAATTTCTTGTATCCGGAAAACCTTACTATCAGGGAGACATTATAAGACATGCAGATAATTTGTGGGAAAACTGGTCGGGCCTTGATGAGGTTATAAAAAAGGGGAAACCTCATCGCGTGTCACGTGATCTTGAGTCCTTTATTTTAGGTATGCATAATCTCGCATCATTAATAGTAAAAGATGTGATTAAGATGATTGGACTAAAGGGAGTTAAAACTGCCCTTGATCTTGGGGGAGGACCTGGGACATATTCCATCGAGATGGCAAAGAGGGGTGTGAATGTCACACTTTTTGATTTTCCCGAAACTCTTGAGATCGCAAAGAGGGTCATCGGGAAAGAAAAGATAAGAGGTATCAATTTCATCGGTGGAGATTTTATGGTTGATGATATTCATAAAGGTTATGACCTCATTTTCATAAGTCAGATTTTTCATGCATATTCAGCAAACGATAATCTTCAGCTCCTGAGAAAATGTAAAAAGGCATTGAACGATGGCGGAAGGATAGTGATTCAGGAATTTTATATTTCAAAGGACAAAACACATCCTGTACAGAGTGCCCTTTTTTCAGTGAATATGCTCATTGGCACAGAAGGTGGAAGATGCTATTCACCTGATGAGATAAAGGGGTGGTTTTTAAAGATCGGACTGAAAGATATAAAAGAAATGCATATTGAGGATAAAGTCTTGATTTCTGCAGTATTCAATTCTTTCCAATGAGTTCAATATCCCTGTTCCCAAAGATAAAGAGGTGAAGCTTATATACAGGGTAAGGATGAGATTTTAGGAGGAGAGGTTGGGTTCCTGTGGTGTTGGCGTTATATGCAACATAAATGGTATAAAAAGCCATGAGATAGTAAGATGGGGAGTTGAGGCTGTTAAAAACCTCACCCATCGTGGTGCAGTTGGTGCTGATGAAAAGACCGGAGACGGTGCAGGTGTTCTTACACAAATACCCAGAACGTTCTTTATTAAAGAGATAGAGAAATTAGGATATACACTTTTAAATAGAGATGCTCTTGCTGTAGGTGTATTTTTCCTCTACAAAAGTCTTGAATCAGAAATCGAATCTGTCATAAAGAAATACGGGTTAAAGACAATAGGCTGGAGAGATGTCCCTGTCAATGATCATGCCCTTGGAGAATCAGCCCTCTCAACAAAACCGCAAATAAAACAGCTATTAATAGACACAGAAGAGATTCAACAGGAGAAAAGGGAACTACAGCTTTATCTTGCGAGAAGGAGTATCGAAAAGAAGTACAGTAATAACATTTATATCCCTTCTCTGTCCTCAAAGACTATTATTTACAAGGGCTTGCTCGTTGCACCACAGCTTGACAGGTTTTATCCTGACCTTACTGCTGAAAGTTTCGAGTCTTCTTTTTGTATTTTTCACCAGAGATTCTCGACGAATACCTCTCCTGACTGGACACTGGCACAGCCCTTCAGAGTCCTTTCACATAATGGAGAAATAAATACAATTCAGGGAAACAGAAACTGGATTTCTTCAATCGAAAAAGATATACAGCATGAACTATTCGCTTCTGATGAAGAAATAATGAAACCTTTGCTCTCCCATGAAGAGAGTGATTCAGCATCTCTGGATAGAATAATTGAACTCCTTATACTTTCAGGTTTTTCCCCGGAGCATGCCATTAATATGTGTGTACCTCCTGCCTGGGAATGCTGCGATTTTTCTACTGAAGGGCATCGCAGTAACGTGGAAGTTTTTTTTGAATATCAATCCTTTCTTATGAAACCATGGGATGGTCCTGCTGCCATAGTCTTCACAAATGGCGATACAATAGGTGCACACCTTGACAGAAATGGCCTCAGACCATTGAGATATTTATTAACTGAGGATGGGATTCTCATTTTAGGCTCAGAGATAGGCATGGTGAACCTTAAAGGGAAAATAATAAAAGAGAAAGGAAGATTGGGTCCTGGTGAGACTGTCTCTATAGATTTTAAGAGAGGAAAGCTAAGATACACGGATGAGATATTCAAAGAACTTGCAGCACAGAAGCCGTATAAAGAATGGATAGATAACTATCTCCTTAGATTGAAAAAGGGAGATGGGACGATTTCCGAGCCGCATCCTGAAATAACCAGAAGACAAATTGCCTTCGGCTACACATCTGAAGAGGTCCAGAATTCGATTAAAGTCATGGCAGAAAAAGCAAAGGAGATGACGTATTCGATGGGTGATGATACACCACTCCCTCCACTTTCTGAGAAACCCCAGCTCCTCTTTAGATATTTCAAGCAGAGGTTTTCCCAGGTAACAAATCCACCCATTGACCCGATAAGGGAAAGAATGGTCACGTCCCTAAAGATGAATATCGGATATAAGAGGAACTTTTTGATGGAGACGCCTGAGCATGCTCGAAGGCTTCAGATAGATTCACCGTTACTCCTTGAAAGTAATATTAAAGAGATTGAGGAACAAAAGATTTTTAAAATAGAAAGGATACCTATAACCTTTCCTAAAATCAGTTCAACCTCACTCCTTCCCATTGCTGTCAGGGAACTTCAGAAAAAAGTTGTCACATCTGTTAAAAATGGTGCTGAGATTATACTCCTTTCTGACATTGATATTGCAAAAGAGAGAGGAGCAATACCCAGTCTTCTTGCAGTGTCGACATCTTTTAAGGCACTTCAGAGAGAAGGTATTGCCAACAGGGTGAGTTTAATTATGGAAACAGGAGAGGCAAGAGACGTTCATCATATGGCCTGCCTCATTGGTTATGGCGCCTCAGCAATTTATCCGTATCTCGTGTTCCAGACTATAAAGGAGATGTGTGATAAAGGAGCATTGAATGTCCCTTACGAAGTAGCTGCCCTCAATTATAAAAAAGCCATAGAGGACGGACTTCTCAATGTAATTGCACGGATGGGGATTTCCACTCTGAATTCATATTATGGTGCTCAGTTATTTGATACGGTGTGTCTCAACAAGGATTTTGTGGATGAATATTTTAGCGGGACACCTGTGAGTATCGAGTCTGATGGCATAGTCGAGATAGAAGAGTCTCTCTTGAAGAGACATGTTTTGGGTTTTGACACAACAGAGCCATCCCTTGATTTTGGGGGTATTTTAAGGCACAGAAAAGAAGGAGAATGGCATGCGTGGTCTATTTCTTCTGTAGTGGCCTTAAACAAATTCATCAGAGATGGTGATTATAAAACATATAAGGAGTTCTCCAGAATAGCCAATGAGCGTCCTGTATTTATAAGACATTTACTTGGATATAAAACAAGCAAACCCATTACTTTAGAGGAAGTCGAATCAGAGGAGCATATCCTTAAGCGATTCTTTTCTGGAGCCATGTCAGTGGGCGCCCTTTCGCCTGAAGCACATGAAACCATTGCAGAGGCATGTAACAGGCTGGGTATCAAAAGTAATAGTGGTGAAGGTGGTGAAGATCCTGTACGTTACGGAACCATAAAGAACAGCGCCATAAAGCAAATAGCCTCTGGAAGATTCGGTGTGACCCCGGCGTATCTGGCATCAGCTACAGATCTGGAGATAAAGATTGCACAGGGGGCAAAACCAGGGGAAGGCGGTCATCTTCCCGCAAATAAAGTTACAGAATATATTGCCATGCTTAGGCACTGTAGGCCGAATAGTATTCTCATATCACCAGCGCCACATCATGATATTTATTCAATAGAAGACCTTGCACAATTGATAAATGACCTCAAAGATGCAAATCCTCAGGCAAAGATCTGCGTGAAACTGGTCTCAGAAACAGGTGTTGGCACTGTGGCTTCAGGTGTTGCAAAGGCTTATGGAGACATTGTCCAGATAAGCGGATGCGAGGGTGGCACAGGTGCATCTCCCATTGGCTCAATTAAAAATGCAGGCAACTACTGGGAAACAGGACTTGCAGAGACTCAGAGAGTTTTGATGGAAAACGGATTGAGGCATAAAATAAGAGTAAGAGTTGATGGAGGACTCAGGACAGGCAAGGATATTATCATTGCAGCCTTAATAGGTGCTGAAGAGTTCGGTTTTGGCACTGCCACAATGATTGCGATCGGTTGTATAATGGCACGACAATGCCATCTGAACACCTGTCCTACAGGAATCGCAACACAGGACGAGAGACTCAGGAAAAAATTTAAAGGAAAGGTTGAGGGGGTGATGTCATACTTCAAGGCTGTTGCTCAAGAGGTCAGGGAAATACTTGCTAAGATGGGTTATGGGAGACTTGACGAGATAATAGGCAGGACAGAGCTACTGACCGAGGTCTTGCCTGAAGGCAACAAAGGTGCAAGAAGGATTAAACTCAACAAGCTTTTTAATGGATACCCTGAAGGGCAACCAAGAAGATGCACAATAGAAAAGAACGATAATCCTGCTTTATCAATGAATGATAAACTTCTGAACGACTTATTGTCTTATATTGAAAATGCAGAGCCTGTTGAAAAGGAATATGAGATTAGAAACATACACAGGAGCATTCCGATAAAGCTCAACTATCATATATCCCTAAGATTCAAAGACGAAGGACTTCCTCCGGATACAATAAGATTAATTTTCAGAGGTACAGCAGGCCAGAGCTTCGGTGCATTCAATCACAAAGGATTGTCCCTCACATTAATAGGTGATGCAAATGATTATGTGGGAAAAGGTATGTTTGGCGGAAGAATAATCATACGACCTGCTGATATTAAGGAAACTCATAAACATGTGGTCATGGGAAACACCGTTCTTTATGGTGCAACAGGTGGAGAATTCTATGGAGCAGGAAGGGCTGGAGAGAGATTTGCAGTAAGAAACAGCGGAGCTACGGCAGTGATTGAAGGCACAGGCCGTCATCTGTGTGAGTATATGACAATGGGGACCGTGGTTGTGCTCGGTGAAGCAGGATACAACGTGGGTGCAGGGATGACCGGTGGAGTGATTTATGTCTTAGATGAAGATAATAGGCTTAAGGAAAAGCTTGATAATTCGTATGTGGCAGTTCATGTTTTAGAAGACGAACAAGATATCCAGAGATTGAAGTCTCTGATTGAAAATCATTACATATACACAGAAAGCCCGAGGGCAGGTGAAATATTACATTCCTTTGATAGTTTATTAAAGCATTTCTATAAGGTCGTCCCAATTAGTTCTTCATTGATTTAATTTATTGTGTTGTGATATAGTTATCATTGAAGTTCAAAGCCACGAAGGCTTAAAAGAGGGTCAGCAGGCCCAAAAAGCTTTCGAGGCTTTTTTTATGCCTCGGGAAAGGAAAAACAAATGAAGTTCAAAGTTCAAAGTTCAAGGTTCAGTATTTCAAATTTTCGCGGTCTATTTTGTGCTCTCTGCTCCATGCTCTTTGCTCTATGTGTAGTTTCCAATTCTTACGCAGTCCATCCGCTCATCACAGATGACACAGGGACGCAGGGCAAAGGCAAATTCCAGCTTGAGGTGAATGGAGAATATTCGAATGACAATGGGAATACCACAACAGAAATTTCTGCCACTTTCTCAGCAGGAATAAGAGACAATATTGACCTGGTTGTGCGTCTCCCCTATCAGTTCCTGAGGAATAAGGGTGAAGAGGGGATTAAGACATCAGACAATGGGATATCAGATATGTCCATCGAATTAAAATGGAGGTTTTATGAAAAGGATGGTCTTAGTCTTGCCCTAAAACCTGGAATTATTATTCCTACAGGTGATGAGAACAAAGGTCTAAGCGATGGTAAAATGAGCTACAGTCTTTTTTTAATCAAAACAAAGGAAATGGAGCCTTTCACTTTTCATTTCAATCTCGGATATACCAAGAATAGAAAAGAACTCAGGGATATATGGCATTATTCTTTAGCAGGTGAATATAAAGTAACAAAACCTCTAAGGATTGTTGCCAATGTCGGTGGTGAATCAAACCCTGACAGAGGCTCACATGTCCATCCACTATTTTTATTAGGCGGTTTGATTTATAGCGTGAATGAAAATTTTGATATTGATTTCGGTGTAAAGACCGGCTTGAACAAGGCAGAAGCAGATTATACACTTCTTGCCGGCATTACGTTGAGATTTTAAGGGGGCTATCATGCATATGGCAGATGCTTTACTTTCACCCGCAGTAGGTGGTAC
>JBGPQS010000040.1:0-8465 GCA_041489235.1 Thermodesulfovibrionia bacterium | reverse complement strand
GATCACATGGCTTCAAAAAGAAATGATGTCTGTGTACCCTCTTGGAACATTTAAAGATAAATTCAAGGAGGCGAAATAACTGGAAAACAGGATTTTAATAGCAGGCTTTGGCGGTCAGGGCATACTCTTTTTCGGAAAGGTCCTTGCGTATACAGGTATGCTCGGAAACAAAGAGGTAACGTGGTTTCCTTCCTATGGTGCAGAAATAAGGGGAGGAACTGCGAATTGTGCGGTGATCGTCTCGGATGAACTTATCGGCTCACCTGTTGTGACGAATCCTGATATACTTATTGTAATGAACGAGGCATCACTTAAGAAATTTCAGGCAGGGCTCAGACAAAAAGGGCTCCTCATTTTCGATTCATCTCTTATCAAAGACCCTGAACTACGAACAGATATAGAAATAGTTGGAGTTCCTGCAACAGAAATTGCTCATTCTATTGGAAATGCGAAATCTGCAAATATGGTTTTGCTCGGCGCATTCATTGCAAAAACCAGGCTGCTGGAGAAGAACTATGTGTTTGATGCACTTGAGAGTACTGTGCCTGATAGAAGGAAGAAAAGCATCGGGGTAAATAAAAATGCTCTTATTGAAGGGATGAAGTTCATTGAAGATAAGAAAGGCTAAAATATCTGATCTAAAACAGGTTCACAAACTTGTCAATGAGTTTGCGAAGAGAGAGGCAATGATCCCCAGATCCCTTAATGAACTCTATGAAACCCTGAGAGATTTTTTCGTATGTGAAGATAAAGGAATTATATGCGGAGCATGTGCGCTGCACATCATGTGGGAGGATCTTGCAGAAATACGTTCTCTTGTAGTAGACAAACAATATCAGAAAATGGGCATAGGTAAAAATCTTGTTCAACACTGCCTTAAAGAAGCAAAGGCATTGGGTCTAAAAAAGGTGTTTGCACACACCTACCACCCTGCTTTTTTTAAAAAGATAGGTTTTGTTGATATCAATAAATCACGCCTTCCGCAAAAGATATGGGGAGACTGTTTACGGTGTCCTAAGTTTCCTGAGTGTGATGAACACGCAGTGATTATAGAACTGAAAAATAAGAAGTAAGAAATTGGAAGTGAGAAGTGCTTTTACGTTAATTTCCAATTTCGTATTATTTATTTTAGTTGTAGTTTAATATATGCTTTTCCCCTGAGTTCATTAATATGCATTTTCACATGCTCATTCATTTCTTTCTCAATAAGATAGGTTTCGATTTTTTCTCTTACTTGCTCAAAATCTTGGCCGTAAAAGTCCCTGATATGCTTTTCATAAAAATCTGTCAGTTCTTCTTCTTTTATTCTTATAAATGGTCTTATTTTAAGGTCTAAATAATCTCTGAGCATCTCATCCTCGGAATGTGCGTCTAATTTAAGCTTTTTTGCTTCTCTGAGAAGGAGCACCCTGTTGATCATCGTATTGAGAACTTCATCTTTTATGACACCTGGGGTTACCTTCTGCGTCTTTGTATCTATTTCCTCTAATTCACTCAGGGTGATAGCAGTATTATCTACAGATGCGACAACCCGATCTCTTATTTCAGCAGAGAGCAGAGGGCAAAGAATAAAGAGCAGTAAAAAAACAACGAGTAACAAGTTAAAAAATATGGATAAGGTTTTTTGTTGTTTCTTTAACTTTTCATTTTTCACTGTTCACTTCTCACTTTTAGTTAGAATGCATGGCCTATACTGAAATGCAGTTCACCACTGCTTTCCCCTTTTTCCCTCTGAAGTTTGTGCCCATAGTCAATCCTGATAGGGCCAACGGGTGTGTTATACCTTAACCCGAGCCCGGTAGTATATTTAAGATTTGCGGGATCCATGTCTTTTGCCTTCAACCAGACATTTCCTCCGTCGAGGAATGCGACGATTCCTATGCCTTTGCCGAGAGATGACCTTATCTCAACATTTCCGAGCAAAAAGGCATTACCGCCGGTTGGAGTTCCGTCTGACCCCTTGGGGCCGAGAGTATCCTGCTCATAACCCCTTACGGTCATCCTGCCTCCAAGAAAAAATCTCTCGACAATCGGGAGTTCTTCAGTATCATGGTATCCCTGAGCAACGCCACCCCTAAGCGACAACGCAAGGACAATTCCCTTCGTAAGTGCTTGATAGGTACTCAAATGGAAAATAAGTTTTATAAAGTTTGTCTCTGACAGAAAAACAGGAGAAGTAACCTTAAGCGAGACTCCGGAAAGGATTCCTCTCTTTGGATCAAAGGGATTGTCTCTTGTATCGTACACGATTCCAGGCCTTATTCCGCTTATAATAAGTGTACCGGTGTCCTCTTTGCTCAGGATAACATCAGGTTTTACATCAAATGTTTTGACAAGAGAAACCTCGTAGTAAAGTTCCGCCTTCAGGCTATCACTCAATTTTTTCTCCAGACCAGCTGAAGCGCCATACCTCTTCAGCCTGTACCGTGTCTCTTTGGTATCAATATTTATTTCTTTTCTATCTTCATAAAGGAGAACTGCCCTGAATGGTATGGGCACATCAAAAAACCATGGGTCATGGTACTGAAATAAATATCGCTTCTCAAGAGAACTCATCTCAAACCTGAATGAGGACTGTCTGTTCATACCCCAGAGATTCCTGTAACTTAAATCGAAAAATCCCCTGAATCTTTCATAATCGCCATATCCAAGACCAAATTCTACAGCACCTGGATTACCTTCATTCAATTTTATGAGCACATCTTTTTTATGGTCATATCTATCGAGTACTTCCAGATCAACATCGGTAAAGAGACCTAATCTATGGAGTCTCTGTCTGACATTAGAGAGAAATTGATAATTGAAAGGCATATCTTCACGATAGGGTAATTCCCTTTTTACAACTTCGTATCTCGTTGAATAATTCCCGGTAATGATCGTCTTACCAAACACTATTTCAGTACCTTCGTTTATCTGGTACGTGACATATGCCTTTTGCCCTTCTATGCGTCTCTGTACCGAGACGACTACATCAGAAAAGCCACGGGAACTGTATAAATCAATAATTCCGTATCGTGTATCTGAGATATCAACCTCATTGTATGGATCACCAGGCTTTATCTTTATAATCTTCTTGATCTCCTCCTCTGAGATAAGGTTTGTCCCGACAACATTTATCTTCTCGACCTCTGTTTTTAACCCTTCATTTATTCTTATCACTATATCAATTTCATGAGAATCATCTTTATATTTTGTTTGGAAATCTTCAACATCAGCTGAAAGATACCCGAGGGCATTATATAACTCTTGAATTGTTGCTCTGTCATTATCCATAAGATCCGGGTTATACATGCCACCTTCTTTAAGGGACATGACCTCTTTAAGATTTTTTTCTGGCAGACTGATACCAGTAAAATGAATTGAACTTAGATTTATTTCAGCTCCTTCAACTATAAAGAAATGGAGATTCACGAGTTCACCCTCTGATGTAATTCTGGATGTAATCTGTGCAAAAGGATACCCTTCCTTATGATAGAGAGAGAGCATTCTGTGTATTGCCTCTTCCACATTATCATCTCTGAAGTCTTCAACTTCAAAAAATGGCATTTCTTTAAGAAGGGCTTTTGCTGACACAGCACTGTTGCCTTCCATGGAAATGTTCAGACGCTTACCGGGATTGACAGCAATAGTGAGAGTTCCTTCAGTAAATATATATGAGTCTACAACAGGTTTGAAATGTCCATTCTCCTTGAAATGCGATTTTATCCTGTCGAGGTCTTTATTAATTTTTGTCTGATCATATATGTCACCTTCAGATAATTTCATTACATTTTTTATTTCTTCTGCTGCACCAGTGATTATTATCTTTTTTATTCTTTCAGGTTCTCCTGTAGTTATATGGAGATAAACACTTAATTTGCATGGTTTTTGAAGTCTTTTAATTTCAGCATTAATGAGGGCATGCGGGAATCCCCGTTTTGCTATCTCGTTTCTCAGCTGTTCAATTGCAGCACCGAGCATATCATATCTCATGACCTGCCCTTCTTTTAATGAAAAGGCATTCTTAATGAATTTTTTGGAGAGGGCATACTCTCCTTCCACATAAATCTTTTCTATAAAATCCCTTTCCTTTACAGTGACTGTAACCTTTGTTTTTTCTCCATCAGTTGTCTCAATGGAGATGTCCTCAAACAATCCTATTAAAAATACCCTTTTGATGCCACGTCTTACACTTTCTTTATCTATTTGCTTGCCTGTCTTGATGTCGAGAAGGTCAAGCAGTTCTTCTTTCCCGATTGAGTAGAGGCCGTTTATTTCTATTTCACCAACTGTTGCACATTCAACTTCAGAAGCAGAAAACATTAAGAAAGAAAAAATAAGAAATATGAAATGAGAAATAATAAGAAAAAACTTTCCCAATATAACTTCCCCTTTCCGATTTCCTATTTCCCATTTCTTGCTCATTTGAATTCAAACCTTAACTTTATATCACCTCCCACACTTCCTTTTTCGTCTCTCATACCAATGAGGGAGATGTTTTTATCGAGGAGGTATTCAAGTTTAAGTATCTGTTCCTCGGTGGAACCCAATGAGCCTGAGTATGTTACGAGTAACCTGTCACTGACAAGCCGTTTCGAAACAGTTACCATTGGTCCCACTGTACCGGTGGTTTTAGAAACATAGGGATCTACCTGAAACCTGTCAAAACCTGTAATCGTCCTCAGACGTTCCTCGAGAACGTCCTGAATTTTACCTGTCAGGAATGATGTTGCTTCACTCGCACCTATGCCGCCCTCAAGGCCTTTGAGTTGTTTTCCTATCTGTCCAGAAGTGAGGAGAGCAAGAATATCCATATCCTCAAGGTGCGGGTCGGAAGAGAGGGAAAGATTGAAATGCTCCAACTGCCCATCAAGGTTCAGTTTAATATTGTATCCCTTTACATTAGAATCAGCGGAAAGATTAATAACTGGATTGAGTTTGTTTGGGTCTGCAAAATCAGCACTTGCGTGGATTATTCTGAACTCATTATTCCTGAAATAGACAGACCCCTCTCGAGATTCAAGCCTCCCGAACAAAACAGGGCGTGAGAGAGTTCCCCTTAAAACTGTATCGATTTTTACAGCAGCCCGGGCAATGTTGTTATCAATATAAATGTTATCACTCCCCGAGACCCTTATGTTGAGTTCTGCCCTCTCAAGTTCTGAAACCTCAGCTTTGGGTTTCTCTTTTGCTTTTGCCATGAGCAGCCAGCTTTTCCATTCTACTCTTTCTTTAAACATTGCCCTGTTTATCTTTACCTCACCGGTAATGTTCTGGGCAGCTGGAGTTCCTCGATATAAGAGGTTACCTCCAAGATTTACATTGAAGTCTTTCGAAATAGAAACGGTAACATTGTCGAGATGTGCTTCAAGATGAAATCTTTTTATATCAAATGCTTTTAGATATATAAGGCCGGATAATCCTATGTCACCACCTCCTAATTTACCGGATAGTTTCTGCAGAATAATCCGATCCTCATCCAGGTGGAAGTAACCATTAAGTGAGCTGATATATTGATGATAACCTTTTAAGCCAAATGAAGCATTCGCCACATTTAGTTCCCCGTTTATCTTAGGCTTCTCCCATTTTCCGTTGACAGACAAGTTGAACCGGGCATCCCCGCTCAGGTATCCTATCCTTTTTGAAAGACTCTTCAGAGGTGAAAGAGAAGAACTTCCCTCAAGAAATAAGTCATATTCCTTGCCTATTTCCATGCTTCCACGAAGTTTGAATGAAGCGCTCCCGCTCCGCAAGGTAAAAGAGAGAAAAGAAATTTTTTCATTACTCATCTGAACTCTTATATCAGAATCATTCGAGAAGCTTTGACCAAAAAGTGCAAGGGTTACCTGGTTTATATTTGCTGAGGCTATGATGTGTTTTCTGTCACCTTTCATCTCAACATGGCCCCTGAGATTAAGCAACAGGTCTTCTGGTACATCCTTGAGAATTGAACTTAAGATAAAATCATATCTGCCTGGCTGGATATCAAGTTCAGCAGTCCAGGGCAATTTCTCGTCAAAATATCCATTCCCCTTAAGCTTTATTTTTTCATCAAAAAGTAGTGCATCCAAAGAGATATTCATGTTCTTAATTGTTGCATTTATACTACTATTGCCTATGGGTTTACTCTTAAATGTTCCCCCTGTTACCTTTGCATTCAGTATGATGGAAGGATTTGTAAGAGTGCCGCTCCCTTCGGAATGTAAGCTTAAGACAGTATCAGCAGGCGCATAGTCAAATCCGATGTCCTTTATAAAAATTCTGTTTGATGAAGCCTTGTAAAAAAATCTTTTATCTGAAGATAATTTTCCTTCTGCAGAAAGAGTAGATTTACCCTGCTTGATTAAAGCCTGTTTAATTGAAAACTCCTTATGAGCATATGAAAAGGCTATGGTCGCAATGTCAAACGGAATTTTATATATTGATGCTTTCTCTATGGAAGCATTACCATTAATTTCGATATCTTTATCCTTCCCCCCAATTTTCAAATCTGCGTTGAGTCTTCCTGTTGATGGAAGGTCTTTATAGACTATCTGCATAATCTTTCCGAACTGAGCATTCTTAAGGGTGGCATCAACTCCATACACAGGTTTTGAAAGCTCGAAAAGTTCCCTTGCCTCTGGAAAGGATATTTTTCCGTTTAATCTGTGCTCTTCACCTGGTGATGTGAGAATAAGTTCATAGATATTCAGGAGGGTTTTATTATACGTGAAGTGAGAGGTAACACTATCCGCACTGTATCCTTCTATAAAAATAGGAGAACTATGAGCCTTCCCAGATAATTCGGGATTGTCAAATGTGCCTGTTACCTCTCCTGAAAAATTTCCCTTGCCTTTCACTCCTTTGTAATATGGCAGAATTAAATCAGAGATCTCGTTTGTTTCAAGCCTGGCTTTGAGTTTGAGCATTTTCCTGGTAATATCGACAGTTCCGTCCACGTCGAGATCAGATAAAGCAGTGTTTAATTTCATGTTTGATAAAAAAAGGAGATTATCACGCAGAGAATAAGTCCCTTTTATGGTATTTATCCTATCAAGAACATTATGAATTGAGGGTTGATGATCTTTGCTTTGAATAGTGGCTATGGACTGCTTATTCTTGTACACAAACCAGCCATCAGGATTAAAATCCCTGCCTGAGGTGGCAAGCTCTCCCTCCACTTTACCAGATGGTATCTCGGGCTCCCACCCTATAAGCCTGAGGGCTGCACGACTATCTATTGAATGAAACTTTACATTGAGTGTAAAGAATTCAGCACCGGGAAGATTTAAAGATGCCTCTGCCTGTGCTTTACCACTATATAATTCTGAAACACCATTTTTGAACCTCATTATTCCGTCTTGGTAAGTGACGTCACACATGAGTGAGTCTATATCAACACCGAAAAGATTTCCTTTCTGGAGCCTTGCCTTTGCATTCCCTGAAATATGGGGAAGCTGACCATGTATCTCGCCATGAAAATCAACAAGTCCCTCAACCTTCTCCTCCACTTTGAGTAGTTCCATCAACGTCTGGATATAGAAATCTCCCTTCAGTTTTAAGTCTATGAAAATGTTCTCCCAATGCTGAAAACCTTCGGTTCTTATCTCGCCTTTCGCAGAAATTCTTCCCTCTCCCTTTTGCTTGAGTTTAAAAATTTGCTTCACAGAATCAACAATAAGGGCTATCTCGGTTTTTAGAGTGCCCTTATCATCATGGTAAAAACCTTCTCCTTTGAATTGAGAACCATGTGATCCGATTTCAAGGCTTTTTATCTCGACTACATTCTTTCTCACTATTGTTGAAGCATTCAAATCTCCCCTGAACTCGGGCCAGCCTTCCTTTCTTAGATCAAACTCCTTTACTCCTACTTTGAGTTTAGGATTCTCTCCCAGGATAACCTCACTCTTAAGTCCTTTTACATCTATCCGGCTTTTTGAATCTTCATCAATTAAAGAAACAGCACCATCCACTACCTCAACTGTCTTTATTTTGACTTTGATTGCAGGTCTCACATCCTTTTCGAGGTATGCCTTAATATTTTTGATTACCTCATCAAGTTGTTTTCTGTCTGTGGATATATCGGGTTCTTTAATGACAAGCCTTTGAATAGTAATATGCCTGTTAAATAATCCTGAAATATCCAGATACCCTTTAACCCTATTTGCAAGAAGTATTCTGGTACCGTTATCATCGAAAACTTTTACCCCTTTTGCTTCTATAAAAAGTGGAAATATATTGATGTAAATTTTTTGTGCGATAACCTTCTGCCCTAATGCAACCTCTAAATCAGGGAGTATGAGCTTCTTCAGCGTGTTTGATATGTGTGGACTTCTTGAGATAACTAGTATAAGACAGATGACAATTGTAATAGATAAAAGGTATAAGACCTTTTTCAGTTTTTTCTTTTTCAAAAGTGTTTCTTCAGTATTTTCCATAAATCTACTATGAATTACAGTTTTACGGAGTCATTATTCTCTATATAGGTTAGTCTATTTTCATCTTCT
>JBGPQS010000039.1:0-8731 GCA_041489235.1 Thermodesulfovibrionia bacterium | reverse complement strand
CTTATCCTCGGATATCTGATGTACCGTAATCGTGAGGCAGAGCTTATTGAACATAGCGTTGATAGTGGTATATCCTTTACAGAGCAAATAAAGAAAAGCACCCGTTTCGGTATGCTTCATTATGATGTGAATTTGATTCAGCGAACCGTTGAAGACATAGGTTCTTCTAAAGGAGTGAATAAAATTAATATCTTCGATGCAAAAGGCAAAATTGCATACTCTTCTCGTAAAGAAGAAATAGGAACAGTACTCAGTCTGGATTCATATGTCTGTATACCGTGCCATGCAGGAGTGAGTAAACCGAAAACAACACAGAGCTGGTCTATCAGCAGGGATAAAGAAGGATACAGAGTACTCAATATTATACAGCCTATCCATAATGAGCCTACGTGTTACAGTGCGGCGTGTCATGCCCACCCTAAGGAGCAATTAGTTCTCGGGCTTGTGGAGGCTGATCTCTCACTCACTTATCTTGATAAGGGCATAAGACAACAGGGGTTAGTGATCGTAGCTTACATTGTTAGTTTTTTCATAATAATCTCGATTGTCCTCTATATAATTTTTTGGAAATTTGTCCATACCCCTATAAGTATTCTTTCCAAAGGCATGAAACGGGTCGCTTCAGGTGACCTTGAATCAACTGTCAGGATAGATACAAAGGATGAGATGGGGGAACTTGCAAATGCTTTCAATGCAATGACCACAGACCTTTCAAAGGCAAAAAAAGAATTAGTTGAGTGGGGGAACACACTTGAAAAGAAAGTAGGGGAAAAAACCGAAGAGATTAAGAAAGCCCATGCACAGCTTATACATTCTGCAAAGCTTGCTTCGCTTGGGAGGATGGCTGCTGGTGTAGCACATGAGATAAACAGTCCTCTCACAGGTATAGTTACTTTTGGTCATCTTTTACTGAAGCGATTTCCCGAAGGCAGTCAGGAGAAAGAGGACATCGAGGTTGTTATTGAACAGGCAAATAGATGTTCAAATATTATTAAAGGACTTCTGAGCTTTGCAAGAGCCACCACAATAGATAAAGGGCCAGTGAATATAAATGATGTTCTGAAGAGTTCTTTAAATATGGTGTCGCGTAAAGCAGATTTTTTCAATATCACTATTGACCAGATGCTTGATGAATCGCTTCCATCTGTAAAAGCTGATGCATCTCAGCTTCAACAGGTCTTCTTAAATATGATTCTCAATGCAGCAGATGCAATGGATGGAAAGGGCACATTTACTGTCTACACCCGAAAAGTTGTTGAAGATGGCAAAAGTTTTGCTGAAGTTGAATTTACTGATTCAGGTCATGGTATATCTTCGGAGAATATGGCAAAACTCTTTGAGCCTTTCTTTACTACAAAGCCAGTTGGGAAGGGGACAGGACTTGGTCTTGCGGTAAGCCACGGAATAGTGCAGGAACATGGAGGTAAGATTCTTGTGAAGAGCAAAGTTGGAGAGGGATCAAGCTTCTTTGTGAGACTGCCATTGTATGAGGGATGAACAAGCAGCAATATATATAAGCGGAGTTCACCATGAGTAAGGGAAAGATTTTAGTCATAGACGACGAAGATATAGTGTTAATGAGTTGCCATCGAGCACTCACTCCCGAGGGTTATGATGTAAAGACCGCAAAGAGTGGAGTAGAAGGGCTGAAGATGCTCGAAAATGAACTGTTTAACGTTGCCTTGATAGACGTCAAGATGCCTGACATGGATGGGATGGAAGTCCTAAAAAAAATCAAGGAAAGATGGCCTGATGTTGTAGTGATCATCATCACAGGATATAGTGCTATTGCTTCGGCTGTTTCTTCTATAAAGCTTGGTGCATTCGATTATATTGAAAAGCCCTTTACACCCGATGGTCTCCTGTCAGTAATAAAAAAGGCTCTTGGCCGGCAGGGTTAGAATAGAGTTTATGGTATAAATTAATTGATTAATTTATACTGTCTTTCTAAAATAGCGATGAGTTAAATAGATTTTCTGGGGTGAAGGTACATAAGACTCGGCGGTACGTAACAATATTTGATTATGGAGGCGATTTATGGAAAAAAAGGGGAAAATATTAGTATTAGATGATGACCCTGTTGTAACCCTAAGCGTTAAAAGGGTGCTTGGAGCCGAGGGCTATACTATCATAACAGTTGACAAGGGGAAAGAAGCCATAAAGAGAATTGGGAGCGAAGAATTTGATCTTTTAATATCTGATATAAGGCTTCCAGATGTTGATGGAATAACGGTAATAAAAGAAACAAAGATTATCCAGCCAAAATTAGATGTGGTCATCATTACAGGCTATCCTAATTTAGAAGATGCAAAGGAGTCAGTCAAACTTGGTGTGTTTGAATATATTGAAAAGCCATTCACGCCTGATTTTATGATAAATGTTGCAAAGAAGATTTTTGATACGAAAGGCTGGATCCTGAGGCAATCATTTATAGACGAGTTCAGAAACTATATAACCCCATTAAGAGATAAAGAAAACCCTGTAATATTTTATAAAGAGGGGACATGGGCAAGGCCGATTAAAGAAAATATGTGGGAAGTCGGTTGTGATGTGAGATACTGGCTCCTTGCAGCCGAACTCCTCTATATAGAAATACAGAAAGGGCTTACTACCCTTGTGGCTGGTGTACCGTTTGCTACGGTATCAAGCAGTAGAGGTGATATACACGAACTGGTTTCCCCGATGACAGGTGTGGTGAAAGAGATTAACAATCAGGCAAATGAGGCGATGAGTGCTCTCATACGCGACAACCTGAGTGAAGGCTGGCTCCTATGGTTAGTGAAAATTCAACCAGTAACACCAACGTAGAAGTTGATAAGGAACACGGAGAACTCTAAAAGAACAATGTGTGGAAAAATTATACATGATGTGGGAGCGAAGCCATTATGTAAAAAATCGATGATGGGGGGGGAACGTAATGTTTAAGATTTTAAAGAAGGAAGAGCTCTCAGAAGTGATAACCTTGTTCGAGATTGACGCAAACCATATCGCGAAGAAGGCGAAGCCGGGTAATTTTTTCATCCTTAAAATTCATGAGGAAGGAGAGCGTATACCTTTAACTATTGCTGATTTTGACAGAGACAAAGGAACGATCACTTCTGTTTTTCAGAAAGTTGGCAAGACAACATATCACCTGGGCACATTAAATGAAGGTGATTATCTATCTGATGTTATCGGTCCACTGGGGAATCCTTCACATATAGAAAATTATGGAAAGGTTGTCTGTGTTGGGGGTGGAGTTGGGATTGCACCTGTATATCCAATTACAAAGGCATTAAAAGAGGCAGGCAACAAAATCATATCAATTATAGGAGCGAGATCAAAAGACCTTCTTTTCTGGGAAGACAAGATGCGTAAGGTATCAGATGAACTCATCGTCACCACAGACGATGGCTCTTATGGCAGAAAAGGGGTTGTTACGATACCTCTGGAAGAGATTCTTAAGGAAGATCAGGGTAGGGCAACTAAAAAACATGTTCCGTCTTTTGAAGATCGTGAAGTAGTACAAGAGCCCAGTGTGAATTTAATAGTCGCTATCGGTCCGCCCATTATGATGAAATTCGTATGTAAAACAACTGAAAAATATAATGTGAAAACGATAGTGAGTCTTAATTCGATTATGGTGGATGGAACAGGGATGTGTGGCGCGTGCAGGGTAGAAGTAGGCGGAGAAACAAAGTTTGCCTGTGTTGATGGTCCGGAGTTTGATGGTCATAAGGTTGATTTTGATTTACTCATGAAGAGACTACAGATGTATCTTGTTGAGGAGAAGGTAGCTATGGATATGTATAGCGGAAAAGTGTGAGAGAAAAAACGGAGGGTTAATAAATGGAAGAGCAAGAGGAGAAGAAAGAACAGAAAAAAAAGATTAAAATAAAAATGAGGGAACAATCACCTCTTGAAAGGATTAAGAATTTCAATGAGGTTCCCCATGGCTATTCTCCTGAAGAGGCAGTTGAAGAAGCATCAAGATGTTTATCATGCAAAAGACCAACCTGTGTTGACTATTGCCCTGTAGAAGTAGATATACCAAGATTTTTAAAGCTTGTGAAAGAGAGAAAATTCTTAGAAGCCGCCTATAAAGTGAAGGAGACGAATGCATTGCCTGCTGTGTGCGGGAGGGTGTGCCCTCAGGAAGTGCAATGTGAATCCGGATGCATCGTGGGGAAAAAAGGAGAGCCAGTTGCAGTAGGCAACCTCGAAAGGTTTGTTGCTGATTATGAAGCTGAAAAGGGTGAGATGATGATCCCTGAGAAACCGAAGCCAACAGGGAGAAAAATAGCTGTGATTGGTTCAGGGCCAGGCGGGTTAACATGCGCAGCTGATTTGGCAATGTCAGGGCATCAGGTTACCCTTTTTGAAGCACTTCATAAAGCAGGTGGGGTATTGATTTATGGCATACCAGAGTTCAGACTTCCAAAGAGAATCGTCGCACGTGAAGTTGAATATATAGAAAAAATGGGAGTTGAACTTGTTGTTAATGCAGTGATCGGAAAACTTTTTACGATTGATGAATTATTAAATGATAACGGATATGATGCCTGTTTTATTTGCATCGGTGCTGGGTTACCCATGTTTATGGGGATACCCGGAGAGAATCTTAATGGTGTGTACTCAGCAAATGAATTTTTAACAAGGGCAAATCTCATGAAGTCATATCTTTTCCCAAATTACGACACCCCGATAAAAAAAGGGAGAAGAGTCGCAGTAGTTGGTGGTGGAAATGTTGCGATGGATGCTGCAAGGATAGCAATGAGACTTGGTGCAGAAAAGGTATATCTCATCTACAGACGTTCCGAGGCTGAAATGCCTGCAAGAAAGGCCGAAGTCCACCACGCGCATGAAGAAGGCATAGAATTCTTACTTCTCACAAATCCAATAAAGTATATTGATGACGGTAAGGGGAATGTCTGTGGTGTTGAATGTGTAAAGATGGAATTGGGAGAGCCTGATGAGTCTGGCAGGAGAAAACCTGTTGTTATAAAAGGGAGTGAATTCCAGATGGAGATAGATATTGCAATCCCCGCCCTCGGGACAAGGGCAAACCCGCTTTTAACGAAAACAATGGCTGATTTAAAATTAAACAAGAGAGGTTATATTATCGCAGAAGAAGCGACGGGCATGACCTCGAAGCGGGGAGTCTTTGCAGGCGGAGATATTGTAACCGGTGCTGCAACGGTTATTTCGGCGATGGGCGCAGGAAGAAAGGCAGCAAGGGCAATTAACGAATATCTCAAATGGAAATACTGGGATGTGAGCAATTTAGCGAAGGCGATTTAGATAAATTGTTATATAAAGAAGAAATAAAAAGGAGGGATTGCTGATGGCTGAGAATATCAAAATACTGGTAGTTGACGATGAGCCTATAGTAATCAGGAGTGCCAAGAGAATTCTCGGTGCTGAAGGTTATGATGTCGATGGTGCCGGTGGGGGGAGAGAGGCCATAATTATGATGGAAAAGAAAAATTATGACCTTGTCTTAACAGACCTTAAGATGCCTGAAGTAGATGGTATCACACTGATGAGATGGATCAGAAAATCAAGACCTGAAACCGGGATTGTAGTCATTACTGGCTATCCGTCACAGGAAACAATTAAGGAGGCCCTTGAACTCGGTATCATAGACTATGTGCCGAAGCCCTTTACGCCGGCTGTACTATTAGATGTTACTCACAGGGCATTTGATTGGATGAAAGGTAAAATACCGGAAGAAGAGATACCTAAAGAAGAGTTCCCGCCTTCGATGATCAGTGAGTTAGATAGGGTTATTAAAGAGTATAAAAATAAGCCTGGCAGTACAATACCAGTTCTCCAGCGTGCTCAGGAAATCGTTGGTTATCTTCCTCCCATAATACAGAAAAGAATAGCAAGAGGACTGAATGTATCTACAGCGGATGTACACAGTATTGTTTCTTTCTATTCCTTCTTCTCGATGAAACCGAGGGGAGAGCATATTGTAAAGGTCTGTCTTGGAACTGCCTGCTATGTAAAGGGGATTGAGGCAGTAGTAAACAAGCTCAAAGAAGAGTTAAAGATAGAAATGGGTGGAATAACTGATGACAAGAGATTTTCTATGGAGTCTGTACGCTGCCTTGGTGCGTGTGGTCTTGCACCTGTCATGGTTATAGACCAAGATACACATGGTACTTTAGAACCAAAGAAAGTAGCGCAAATTCTTGACGAATACAGACCAGTAAGTAAAGAAACAACCTAATAAGGAGGTAAGAAAATGGCAAAATTGACAATAGATGATTTAAAGAAAATTAAAGAAAAACAACAAGCAGCCTTTACACTCAGGCAAGGAGGCCATAGGGCAAAGGTTACAGTACATATGGGGACATGCGGAATCGCCGCAGGGGCAAGGGATGTCATGACCACTGTAATGGATGAAATTGCTAATGCGAATGTGGAAGATGTTATCGTGACGACTTCAGGCTGTGCAGGGCTCTGTTCACGTGAACCTATGATTACTGTGGAGATAGTCAACGAGCCACCCATTAAATACTGTGACCTGAATGCGACGAAGGTAAAAGAAATATTTAAAGAGCACATCATGGGTGGTAAACCTGTAGAAAAATATGCTCTGGTACTCGGAAGTGAGACAACATACTAAAATTCAAAATGAATAGGACAAGATTAATAATTATGGAATTTCTTTATTTGAATTTCTATAGAGGAGAGTAGGCATGAAAAAATCTCGTACAAACCTAATGGTATGCGCAGGAAGTGGCTGTGTTGGAGCCAAGTCTCTTAAAGTGAAGAACGCCCTTCAGGAAGAATTGAAAAAGTGGAAACTCGAAGACGAAGTAACGGTAGTTCTTGCAGGGTGCGCCGGTGTCTGTACCCGTGGGCCAATTATTACTGTGTATCCAGAAGAAATCTTCTATGAAAATATAAAGATTGAAGATGTTCCCTTTTTAGTAGAAGAGCATTTCCTAAAAGGAAGGCCTGTTGAGAAATTTATGTATAAAGAACCTGTGGAAAGATTGGCTATTCCGCGCATGAGTGAAATACCATTTTTTAAACACCAGGTTCTGAGGGTATTAAGGAATAAAGGACTCATTGATCCGGATAAGATTGAAGAATACATTGCAAGAGACGGTTATTCGGCTGCGGCAAAGGCACTGACGGAGATGACCCCTGAAGAAATAATTAAAGTTGTAAAAGATTCAGGCATTAGGGGAAGAGGCGGTGCTGGTTTTCCAGTAGGTGTGAAATGGGAAGTATGTGCAAAGATGGATTCAGGACAGAAATACATGTTGTGTAATGGTTCTGCTGCCATTAAGGATGGGGATAGGGCTTTAATGGAATCAGATCCACATGAAATCATTGAGGGAATGATAATCGGTGCGAGAGCTATAGGTGCAACCAAGGGATATATTTACGTGAGAACTGATTACACCATTGCTGTTGAACGTTTGCAGAAAGCAATAGACCAGGCTACAGAGGCAGGTCTTCTTGGTGAAGATATCTTGGGCAGTGGCTTTAATTTTGACCTGCAGGTATTTCGAGGTGGTGGCGCATTTATATGTGGAGAATCAACTGCACTCATTCATTCTATTGAAGGAAAGCGTGGTACACCACGATTAATTCCACCTCGTTCAGCAGAGGCAGGGCTTTGGGGAAAACCTACTATCCTTAATAATGTCGAGACCCTTGCGAACATCCCCCTCGTTATTATAAATGGAGCTGATTGGTTCAAGAGTCTCGGAACAGACGATAGCCATGGCACTAAGGTTTTTGCACTCACAGGGTCAATAAATAATACTGGATTTGTAGAAGTCCCTTTGGGAATTCCTATAAGGCAGATTCTTACTGATATAGGTGGCGGTGTACCTGGTGCAAGAAGAGGAAGAAAATTCAAGGCTGTCCATATTGGAGGGCCTACTGGCGGCTCTCTCCCTGAAAGCCTGCTCGATATGCCTCTTACATTTGATGATATTGAGAAGGCTGGTGCGGTGATGGGTTCAGGTGGCATGGTATTCATGGATGACAATAGCTGTATGGTTGCTATGGCAAAGTTCTTCCTGGAGTTTAATGCAGATGAATCCTGTGGAAAATGTGTTCCCTGCAGGGTAGGGACAAAAATAATGCGTGATATGCTCATAGCTATCACAGAAGGTCGTGGTAGAGAGCAAGATATTAATGCCCTTCAAGAAATTTCCTACGACCTTATTGTTGGGTCAATGTGCGGCTTTGGACAAATGGCCCCAAATCCTGTGCTCACCACAATAAAATACTTCAGAGAAGAATATGACTCCCATATAAGGGATAAATGGTGCAGGACTGGAATGTGTCGTGAACTTGCTACATTTTATATTGATGAAAGAATTTGCAAAGGATGCGGTGTCTGTTTGAGGGCATGTCCAACAAAGGCTATTATCGGCGAGAAGAAGAAACCACATAAGATTATTCAGGAACTCTGTTTACAGTGTAAAACCTGTTACGATGCGTGCAAATTCAGAACAATACGAGTACTGCCTGCTTCTGCCCGTGAAGCAAGTGAGGCTAAGCTTGCGGAATTAGCAGAAGCAATAGCTCCAGTAGTGGCAGTAAAGAAGACAGAGAAAGTAGAGAAGATGGAGGAAGTAGAATGATAGAACTCACTATAGATGGCAAAAAAATAATCGCAGAAAAAGGAGACACCATCCTACGGGCTGCTCTGAAGAACGGCATATATATACCCAACCTGTGTTTTGATAGGAGGCTCAAGCCTTATGGTGGTTGCAGG
>JBGPQS010000038.1:0-8804 GCA_041489235.1 Thermodesulfovibrionia bacterium | reverse complement strand
CACTTTTATAATTGCAGCGGCAATTATGTTCTTAATTTACATCATCATCAGAATGGTAACTCGAAAATAACAATATCTATGCTACTTCCTAAAGTTCGCACTTCTTATAATAGTCAAAATGGTGTAGATTACAGGTAAAAGAACCTACTGATTCTTACTGTAAAAAAAGTAATTGAAAAATTATTTAAAAAATGGCAATTTATTATCGGTAGATAAAAAGACGTAATGAGTACATAATAACCTTAAATAAGGAGGAGGCAGAAATGGTAAAGAAGAAAATCACTAAGGTGAAAGTTGCAAAGAAGACCATCAAGAAGAAGGTTGTCAAGAAAAAGAGAAAACCAAATCCTGCATTCATGAAACCCATGAAGATTAGTGAGGAATTGGCAAAAGTTGTTGGAAGCAAGCCACTCCCAAGAACAGAAGTTACTAAAAAACTGTGGGCATATATCAAGAAAAATAAGCTTCAAAATAAGGTAAACAAGAGAAATATTATTGCTGATGCCAACCTGAAGGCAGTATTTGGAGGGAAAAAGGAAGTTTCAATGTTCGAGATGACAAAGCTGGTTAACAAACATCTAAGTTAGTTAATAAGTTAAAATCATCTGGTAATTAGATTAATAGAGGGAGTAAAACACGATGCCATCATAGTGTTTTACTCCCTCTCCGTTTCAAAACAATAAGCCCTGCTATTGCAATCAAAAATATCAAGATGCTGATTCCCTGGGGAAATGAGATAGAAGAGGTGATTAATCCACGATCAACATCACCTCTGAAGAATTCAATGATAAACCTCAGGACAGAATAAAGGAGCAGGTAGGTAAAGAAGAGTTGACCGTTAAAGGACTTGTATCTCCGCAGGGTTATGAGTATAAGGAAATTAATTAACTCACCTAAAGACTCATAGAGTTGTGTCGGATGAAGTGGTATGCCAAGTCGTGCGAGGCATTCAGGGTCAGTAAAAGTGACTGCCCATGGAAGGCCTTCAGCAGGTTTTCCATAGCAACAGCCAGCAGAAAAGCAACCGAGCCTTCCGATCGCATGAGCTATTGCGATTGAAGGTGCAAAAATATCTGCTGTGCTCCAGATACCGAGCTTATTCTTTTTTATATACCAGTAGGCTGTGGGAATAGCAAGTAAGATACCTCCGTAAAAGACGAGGCCACCTTCCCATATTTTGACTATATCAATAGGATTTCGAAGATAATGTTCAGCATTTATTACAACGAAGAAGAGCCTTGATCCAATGAGAGCTGATATAAGTATATAGAAACCGAGGTCTACTATCTTGTCTGCCGGGATACCTTCTTTCTTTGCTTGTCTGATAGCAAGTGCGATGCCGAGCAGGAATCCAGCAGCCACAAGGACTCCGTAAGTGTGGATGGTGAGAGGCCCAATCTTAAATACTATTGGATGCATTAATGTTTTGCTCCATGCTTCAATAATGTAGAGCATAAAAAAAACATTATTACCCCTACAGTAAGAGCACTATCAGCAATATTGAATGCATACCAGTGAAATTTTCCTATCGAAAGGTCTATAAAATCGATAACATGTCCGTAGATTATTCTGTCGATAAGATTGCCTGTAGCACCACCGAGTACAAGTGAGAGGCTGAGATAACACTCCTTACCGTTTATCATAAGCCATAGTACAAAAAATATTGCGATTACCGATACTATTATAAAAAAAACATTGCCGAAACTTTTAAACATCCCGAATGCAGCACCTGTATTTCTTATGCTCACTAAATGCAGGAAGGAAAAGATTTTTACTGAGTCAGATGGATTTAAATAAGTAACAATAAGATATTTTGTGATCTGGTCTATGACGATAACAAGTGAGACAATAAGGAGTACATATGTGGTTCTTTTCATTGTTTATTCAGAAATAACCTTATAACATCTCTCACAGATTTCGGGTGCATCTGTAAATGTTCCGACACTTTCGCTCCAGTTCCAGCACCTATGACATTTTGCCCCTGGTGCATTTTCAATCTTCACCTCAAGCCCTTCTATCTCGCTGCTTTTATAAGAGGCATCAGTCCTTATGTCTGCAATCTCTACAGCTGAAACAATAAAAAAGGTTGGTAAGAAACCTCTGTACTGTATGAGGAGAGCACGATAGTTCTCCGGGAGATAGAGTATAACCTTTGCTTCAAGGGAATTGCCGATAAGCCGTTCTGCTCTTTTGATCTCGAGTGCCTTATTCACCTCATTCCTCAGTATAAATAAATCTTCCCATCTGTTCTCGAGTTCATCGTCAAAGTATCGTTCATTAAATTCCGGAAAAGAAGAGAATAACACAGACTCTCCTGAGTCGGGTATTGTTTGCTCCATGCTCTGTGCTCTATGCCCTATACTCTGCCACATCTCCTCCGCGGTAAATGAAAGTACAGGAGCCATTAATCGTGTCATTGCAGAAAGTATCTGAGAGAGAACCCATTGTGCAGCACGCCTTTCTACAGAGGTTGATTTAAATGTATAGAGTCTGTCTTTCAGGACATCAAGATAGAAAGAACTCATATCCACAACGCAGAAGTTGTAAAGTGTGTGAAAAACATCATGGAAATCATAGTTCTCATATGCTGAGGTGACCCTTTTTATACGTTTCTGAAGCCTGCTCATTGCCCATCTGTCAATCTCTAAAAGATCAGAGCTGTAATCTTTATAGTCAAAATCATAAAGATTGCCGAGTAAGAACCGGCATGTGTTTCTTATTTTCCTGTATGCCTCTGTGAGCCTGTCGAGAATCTCTTTTGAGATCCTTATGTCATCCCTGTAATCTTCAGCAGAGACCCATAATCGTAATATCTCCGCACCATGAGTCTTTATCACCTCCTGTGGTCCAACTACATTTCCGAGAGATTTGGACATCTTCTTTCCCTGACCATCAACAACAAAACCATGGGTGAGTACTGCCCTATAAGGTGCTTTGCCTTTTGTCCCCACTGCGGTAATGAGCGAGCTCTGGAACCATCCCCTGTGCTGATCACTTCCCTCAAGATACATGTCTGCAGGCCAGTTGAGCCTTTTGTCCATCCCGATGACCGCAGCGTGGCTTACCCCAGAATCAAACCAGACATCGAGTATGTCAGTCTCTTTTGAAAATGAGTTTCCTCCGCATTTCTTGCATGTGTATCCAGGAAGGAGAAACTCGTCTGCTTTTTTTACAAACCATATATCAGCGCCATTTTCTAAAACAGATTTTATAATCCTGTCGAACACGTCATCCTCTTTTATATACTCTCCGCAACTTTCGCATTTTATGAACGTGATTGGTACTCCCCATGCCCTCTGCCTTGATATACACCAGTCAGGTCTGTTCGAGACCATTCCATAAATTCTGTCCTTTCCCCATAGAGGAATCCATTGCACGTTATCAATCTCATTGAGGCATCGCTCCCGTAACTTATTGTGTTCGATTGAGATAAACCATTGTTCCGTCGCACGGAAAATGACAGGCTTTTTGCACCTCCAACAATGGGGATACGAATGGATAACTTTTTCTTCTTTGATCAATGCATTGTTCTTTTTAAGGATATCTATTATTATTGCATTTGCCTTGAACACAAACTGCCCCTCGAGCATTGAGAGTTCAGGTTGTTTTCCTGAAAATTTAAATTTGCCTTTATTATCTACAGGAGCATAGATGTCAAGGCCATATCTCAAGCCGATTTTATAGTCATCTTCACCATGACCAGGTGCGATATGGACAATACCAGAGCCCTCATCAAGGGATACAAAATTATCGAGTACCACTCTGGATTCTCTGTCTGCAAGCGGATGCAGTGCTTTTATCCCTTCAAACTTTCTCCCTTCTATTTTTGTGAGCACTCTTCCATCAAGACCGGCTCTCTCCTTCAGGTATTCAACTCTTCCTTCTGCTACTATGTACACATCTCCATTTATTTCTACTGCAGCATAATCAAAATCAGGATGCATGGCCAATGCAAGATTTGCAGGCAATGTCCAGGGGGTTGTCGTCCATATGACAATGAAAACATTTTTTTCTGCAATGTCTGGAAATCTATCTTGTAATTCCGAATTCAGGACTCTAAACTTTACAAAGATTGATGGTGATTCCTTTTCAGCATACTCAACTTCTGCCTCTGCAAGGGCAGTAATACATGACGGACACCAGTGTACAGGCTTTCTTCCTTTATATACGTAACCACCTTTCACAAAATTCGCAAACTCTCTTACAATCGATGCCTCATAATCGTAGGACATGGTGAGGTAAGAATTCTTCCAGTCACCGAATACGCCGAGCCTCCTGAATTCATATCGTTGTATATCAACAAATGTTTCTGCATACTCTTTACAGAGCCTTCTTTTTTCAAGGATATCTATCTTGTCTTTATTTTCACCCAGATTTTTGTCAACTTGAAGTTCTATCGGTAATCCGTGGCAGTCCCAGCCAGGAACATAGGGAGAATAAAAACCCTTCATTGATTTGTATTTGACGATGATGTCTTTTAGTACCTTGTTCAACACATGCCCCATATGGATACGACCATTTGCATAGGGAGGGCCATCGTGAAGGATGTAATGAGGGTTGCCTTTATTTTTTTCCTGGATCCTTTCGTATATTTTTCCTTCCTCCCAGAACTTAAGTATGTCTATCTCTTTCTGAGTAAGGTTCGCCTTCATCGGAAAGTCTGTTTGTGGAAGGTTGAGGCTTTCCTTGTGGTGTAATGAGTTCGCTTGGTTTTTTTTGTCAGACATGATTACCTTATTCTGCTTTTTCCTTTTTCTGGGCTTCACGCTCCGCGATTATTTTCTGTGCAAGATGGCTCGGCACCTCTTCATAATATGAGAATTCCATCGAATAAAGTCCCCTGCCAGAGGTAAGGCTGTGGAGTTGATTAGCGTAGGTGAGCATCTCAGCCATAGGGACAAGTGCAGTTATTTTCTGGTTACCACCTGCCTGTGGTTCTACTCCCTGAACCCTGCCCCTCTTTGAATTAAGATCACCTATTACTGCACCGAGTGTGTCATCGGGGGTTATCGCCTCAACTTTCATGACTGGTTCAAGGAGTATTGCTTTTGCATCCTGTATAGCCTTTTTTAAACCCATTGAGCCTGCAATCTTGAATGCCATTTCCGAAGAATCCACAGAATGGTAAGACCCATCATATAATGTCACCTTTAAATCAACAACTGGATATCCGGCAATAACACCTTCACGCATGGTCTCAATTATTCCCTTCTCAACAGCTGGCCTATACTGCTGGGGAATCACTCCACCAACAATCCTGTCAACAAATTCGTATCCTCCGCCTCGGGGAAGTGGTTCAATTTCTATAAAGCAATCGCCGTATTGTCCGCGACCACCTGATTGTTTCTTATATCTGCCCTGAGCCTTTGCAGATACTTTTATCGTTTCTTTGTAAGGGACTTTCGGCGTTTTCATTAAGACCTCTACTCCAAATTTTCTCTTCAACTTCTCTATGGTCACCTCGAGATGAACCTGTCCCATTCCAGAAAGAAGCATCTCTTTTGTCTCATCATCTCTCTGGAACCTTAGTGTTGGATCTTCTTCGAGTATCCTGTTAATACTTGCGCCTACCTTTTCTTCATCTCCTTTACTCTTTGGTGCTATTGCATAAGAGATCATCGGGTCAGCAAATTTTATTTTTTCAAAAATGATTTGATGCGCTTCTTCTGAGAATGTATCTCCTGTATATGTTTCTTTTAATTTTGCAACGACACCTATTTCACCAGGTCCTATTGCCTGTGCGGGAATCTGCTTTTTCCCCATAAGATAAAAGACCTGACCAATCCTTTCCTTTGCACCTGTCGTGGTATTCAGTATATTCGAATCAGCCTTAAGTACGCCGGAATAAACCCTGAAGATTGAGAGTTTTCCGGCATATGGATCTGCTATGGTTTTAAATACATATGCTGAAAAAGGTTCTGTCTTTAAAGGCTTTCTCTCAACCTCTTTACCATCCTTAGGATTTTTCCCTTTGATAGGTGATATGCGTGACATCTCCAGTGGCGATGGAAGACACAAAAGTACATTATCAAGAATGTGAGGGATTGCTATGTTTTTAACTGCAGAACCACATGTAACAGGTATAAACCTTTTTGTCAGAGAGCCTTCCCTTATCCCTTTGGTTAATTCGTCATCCGAGAGCTCTGTACCCTCAAGGTATTTCTCAAGCAGGGTATCATCTGACTCTGCAATCTTTTCCACGAGTCTCTTCCTGTATTCTTCAGCCTCAGAACGCATATCAGCCGGTATCTCAGATTCTTCTGTCTCGCCGGCATTGAATGTATATGCCTTCATCTTTATCAGGTCAACAATCCCGGTAAAACTGTCTCCCGAGCCTATGGGTATCTGGAGTGGTATCGCTTCTGTCTCAAAGAATTTCTCGAGTTCTCCTACTGCCCTTGAGAAATTCGCCGTATCCTTGTCCATTTTATTTATAAAGACCACCCTTGGCACTTCGAATTCATTTGCGTATCTCCATATTTTCTCTGTCTCTCCCTTCACACCTGAGATTGCACTGACTATGATAATAGCTCCGTCAACAACTCTGAGACATCCCCTTACATCCTCGATAAAGTTGATAAATCCCGGGGTGTCTATCAAGTTAATTCTGTGACCTTTCCAGTGACAGAAAGCAAGGGACGATGTGATTGTCATTTTCCTCGCTATCTCTTCAGGCTCACAGTCTGTAGTTGTGGTACCATCCTCTATATTGCCGAGCCTGTTTATGTCGCCTGAATCAAAAAGGAGTGCTTCAATGAGTGAGGTCTTGCCTGCACCTCCGTGTGCAATAACTGCTACATTCCGTATTTTGTCCGCTTCAAGGTTTGCCATAAATCCCCCTTTATTTAAATTTAAAAAATCAAAATTTAAAAATGCAAAATTGCAATTTAAAATCGATTAATGGCTTGCAATTTTGAATTTTACTCTACTATTTCTTCAATGACCGGTTTTAACTCTACTTTTTTTTCTAACCGTCTGCTCCAGAGTTTTATCACTACGAAAGAGATAACAAATGCACCAAATCCAAAGATGGAAGAAAGAATATCGGGATCAGCCTCTTTGAAATAAAGGCTGAGTACCTCCTTCCCTATGATAGCACCTATTATCAGGGCAAGGGCGGGTACTCCATACACAATTAAAGAACCTTTTAAAAAAGTATATGGTTTCATCACTATCTTTACCTTCTGCCCAACCCTGGCCTTGATGGGATTCAATGCCTCAATCTCCATGGACTGCTCGTCAGGTTTGCATATGTCCACGGTGCATCCATCACAGGCACTCTTTCTTGGCACACTCACCTTTGCAGTGAGCCCCTCGATACTCTTGATCACACCAATCTCTTCCATATTTTTTAATTTTAACATATCAGGTTTTGGAAAGTCCCGAAGGGATCTTGGGAAAAATTGAGTATTTACTATTGCTTTCATAGTGATAAAATATCATAAGGTTCAAGTATTAAATAAGAGGAGGTCAATATGAAATATTTATTCATGGTAATAATTACTCTTATGACAGGGTTTATGAGTGCACATGCCGAATTACGCACAGAGGTTATCGAATATACACATGGTGATGTATTGCTGGAAGGCTATCTTACATATGATGATGCAGTCAAGGGGAAACGGCCTGGCGTACTGGTAGTCCAGGAATGGTGGGGGCTTAATGACTATATTAAGAAACGTGCAGATAAACTTGCAAAACTCGGCTATATAGCTTTTGCAATTGATATGTACGGAAAAGGAGTGAGAGCACAAGACGCTCAAAAGGCAGGTGAGCTGGCAAGTATTTATCTAAAAGACCGCCAACTCATGCGTGCCCGTGTAAATGCAGGGTTGGAAATTCTTAATAAAAATAATCTTGCCGACACTAAGCGTTTAGCTGCAATCGGTTATTGTTTTGGTGGAACAACCGTCCTTGAGCTGGCTCGAAGTGGAGCTGATGTTGCTGGTGTAGTGAGCTTTCATGGCGGACTTACTACACTAAATCCTGCTGATACAAAAAATATAAAAGCGAAAGTACTTGTTCTGCATGGCGCTGATGATCCCTTTATATCAAAAGAACAGATTTTTGATTTCCAGGATGAAATGCGTAAAGCTGGCGCCGACTGGCAGATGGTATTTTATGGTGGCTCAGAACACAGTTTTACAAATCCAGAGGCAAATGATTACGGGATCAAAGGTGTTGCATACAATAGAAAAGCTGACAAACGTTCCTGGGAGACAATGAGGTCATTCTTTTTAGAGATATTTAAGTAACCTTGGTAACGAGAGGGCAATTTCTCTCAGACTGTATGCACAAAAAAAGAGGTGGGGAAGTCCCCACCTCTTTTTTAATCATTTAAGTTATGCCGCTCACTACTTCGTATAGGAAGATTTGCCAGTATCCAGACCTGTCTCGAATATCATTATGTTCATCGGCTTGCCAAGAACTGTTGAGCTCTGGATCTTGTAAGGAAATCCATAATCCCACCAGTAGATACGGGTAAAGCCGCCAGTGCCTTTGACTGCATTGTACTGTGCACCGGAAAGTACCTGTTGAAGCGTGTAAAAGAAGTTTGTGGTAACTGGACCGGAGCCTTCATCAACAGGGCTTCCGTCAGAATCCATCGTTGCAGTATCCCAGCATCCTACCTTCAAAAACTTAAACCCTGACTTGAGCGACTCGTTGTTGTCGAATACACCATTTGTAGCTTCTTGGCTAAATTCTAATGTCGAATTCCACACCGGAGAGTCAAATATGTCATCACCACTCTCTACAGGGAAGAAATACCAGGTGGTGGATGCGAAGGTTTCAGGAAGCCAGCT
>JBGPQS010000037.1:0-8887 GCA_041489235.1 Thermodesulfovibrionia bacterium | reverse complement strand
TAATGAATTGATTGATGAACTGAGACTTGAAATTGATAGGCGGCTGATAATTATCAATAGAATCTCTTATTATGAAGGAGAGGAATTAAAGAATTTAGCAGAACAGAGAGGACTTCATGTTGCCGGTTTCATTCCTCAGGACGATTTACTCTTTAATTACGACCTTCAGGGGAAAACAATTTTTCAGCTTCCTGTTGAATCACCAGCAGTAATGGCAATGTTCAGCATCCTTGATTCACTTGATATTCCGTAACCCCCCTTACCCTCCCCTCTACCCTAAGGGTCGTAGACGAGTCGTAGACTTGCTCAGGGAGAGGTTAGGTGGGGGGTATAAATAGTTTTTTTGAAACTTCTGACGAGGTGTTATAATATAAAGTTACAAAACTATCTTTTTTGCAAAATGAAGAAAGATGAAAATATTAATCGCTGAAGATGACAAAAACTTAAGGAAAGTTCTCATGAATGAACTTTCCGATGCTGGTTTTGATGTTGATGAAACAGATAATGGCATTGATACAATAGAAATGCTGAAAAAGGATGAGTATGATGTATTACTTTTAGACCTGAAAATGCCCGGTCTAAGCGGTATGGATGTCCTGAAGCAGATAAAGGCTTTCGAGGTACCAACAGAGATAGTGATCCTTACAGCCCACGCAACGGTTTCATCAGCTGTGGGGGCAATGAAGCTTGGTGCTTATGATTATCTCACAAAGCCCTTCAAGATAGAGGAACTAAAAGTAATTATTGAAAAGGCATATGAGAAGAAAAAATTGGTAAGTGAGAATCTGCTCCTCAAAACCCAGATAAAAAGACAGGCTGAAACTTACAAGATAATCACGAAAAGCCCCCTTATGTTTGAGATCCTGGAAAATGTAAAAAAAGTTGCGATTTCAGATTTTCCTGTGCTTATTTGCGGTGAGAGTGGTGTGGGAAAGGAGCTTGTTGCTAAGGCTATCCATGATGCATCACATAGGGTTAATGGTCCTTTTATTCCGATTAATTGTGGAGCTATTCCTGAAAATATGCTTGAAAGTGAATTATTCGGACATGAAAAGGGGGCGTTTACCGGTGCCTATGTGAAGAAATTAGGATTACTGGAGATAGCCAATCAAGGGACCCTTTTTCTCGATGAGATTAGCGAACTGTCTCCACAACTTCAGGGTAAAATGTTGAGGGTGATCGAAACAGGAAGTTTTTTTAGGGTCGGTGGTATAAAGGAGATCAAAGTTGATGTGAGGTTTGTCTCTGCTACCAATCGGGACATAAAAGGAGAGATTGACGGAGGTAATTTCAGGTCAGACTTTTACTACCGCATAAGCACGCTCACTCTTTTTATTCCACCTTTGAGAGATAGAAAAGAAGACATCCCGTTACTTGTAGAGCATACCATTAATCAGAATCCAGCCTTTAAGAACAAAAAGATCAGTAATGAGGCATTGCAAGTTCTTGCCGAATATGCATGGCCTGGAAATGTAAGAGAATTACAGAATGTGGTTCACAGAGTCTTATTACTTTCGAAAGGTGAAGCAATACACACACACGATTTACCTCCAGATTTAATGGTGGACAATACGGGTTCTGGTAAGAAGCTCAAAGATATAGAAAGAGAATATATTATGAAAGTTCTCAGTGAAGCAGGAGGGCAAAAAATGAAGGCAGCAGAAATCCTCGGCATTGATCCAAAGACTATTTATAGAAAATTAGCAAGTTATGGGATAACTGAATAATTAACTCTTGCAAAGTCAAGGGTTCTGGTAAGGCACTTCTGTTGCAATAGGATAATATAGGCAAAGCGAAATGGGGAACTTAAAAGAGAAGTCTTCACGCATAAGCAGCAAAATAAAGAAGTCTAAACCCAAACCAAAAAATCTTTCCGATCTTCGCAAAAAGGCAGAAATAAAGTCTAAAAAAAAGACTGCGAAACTGAAAGAGCTCTCTTTTGATGATGCCCAACACCTTATTAATGAACTCAGGACACACCAGATTGAATTGGAAATGCAAAATAAAGAACTTCGCAGGGCACAGAAGGAACTCGAAGCATTATGCAGTAAGTATTCAGATTTATATGATTTTTCCCCTATCGGGTATTTTACCTTTGATAAAAATGGAGTGATACGGGAGGTAAATCTCACAGGAGCAAATCTGCTGGGTATCAATAGGCACTCTTTGATTAACAAGCCGTTTTCTTTTTTTATTGCAAATGCAGATAACCGTAATGTTTTTCATACACATCTCATTAATGTCTTAACAAAACAGATCCGGCAGACATGTGAGATGAAGCTTAAAAGAAAGAACGATCAAACTTTCTATACGCAATTTGAGAGCATAGTGGTAAAAGACAATGAAGGTAATGCTGCTTACTGCCGGACAGCAGTAAGCAGCATCACCAAACAAAATCTGGCAGAGGAGGCGTTACTAAAAGCCCACAACGAATTAGAAATACGGGTTCAGGAACGAACTGATGAGCTGGCAAAAGCAAATAAAATGCTGATTGAGCAATCAAGAATTTTAGAAGGCTTCTTTGCTTCTACAGTTACTCCTCTGGTCTTTCTTGACAGAAACTTCAATTTCATTCGAGTTAATGAAGCCTATGCCAAGTGTTGTCAGCGTGACATATCTGAATTTACCGGACATAACCATTTCGATTTTTATCCACACGAAGAAAATGAATCAATATTCAGACAGGTTGTTGAGACAAAAACCCCGTATCAGGCTATTGCAAAACCATTTGTCTTTCCTGATCATCCTGAATGGGGAATAACTTATTGGGACTGGACGCTCACGTCTTTGTTAGATGAAGCAGGTGAAGTAGAGTTTCTTGTTTTTTCACTCAATGACGTGACTGAGCGCAAGAAGGCAGAAGAAGCGTTACAGACAGCTTCATTGTATAGCAGAAGTCTGATCGAGGCGAGCCTTGATCCTCTTGTCACCATTAGTACAGACGGAAAGATAATGGACGTAAACAGGGCAACGGAACTGGTAACCGGTGTTTCCCGCGAACGCCTCATCGGGAGTGATTTTTCTGATTACTTTACCGAAACTGAAAAATCGAGAGAGGGGTATGAGCAGGTTTTCAAAGAAGGATTTGTGAGGGATTATCCTCTTGCCATCCGTCACACATCCGGTCATGTTACTGAAGTGCTCTACAATGCTACTGTGTACCGGGACGAGGGAGGGAACGTCCATGGTGTCTTTGCAGCTGCCCGTGATATCACAATGCTCAGGAAGGCAGAAGAAGCACTGCAACAAGCTGAAGAAAAATACCGGAGCATCTATGAAAACAGTATTGAGGGTATCTTCCAAACTTTACCTGACGGACGTTATGTCAGCGCTAACCCGGCACTGGCACGTATGCTTGGCTACAAGTCTCCTGAAAGTCTGTTAGCAGAGGTCACGGATATCTCACGAATTTATGTTGACCCTGATCGTCGTTCAGATTTTATTCTTCTTGCGGAAGCATATGATACCATAATCGAGTTTGAATCTCAGGTCTATCGAAAAGATGGAAGTGTACTATGGATTTCAGAGAACGCGCGTGCTGTTCGCGATGAGAGCAGGAAGGTGCTTTATTACGAGGGCACAGTCGAGGACATCGCCGAGCGCAAAGAAACAGAAAAATGTGTCAATGCAAATAATGCTCTGTTGAAATTGTTTGTGCAGATATTTTCACGAAAGGAATATCTAAATAAAACAGTAGAGCTAATTGAGAATTGGAGTGGTTGTCGCAACGTTGGCATCAGAGTGTTAGACGAAGAGGGGAATATCCCCTATGAGTCTTTTACAGGTTTTAGCAAAACATTCATGGAATCCGAGAATCTTCTTTCAGTGAAGCGGGACATGTGTATGTGCATCCGGGTAGTCACAGGCAGACTGGAACCGCAAGACGCTAGAGTTATCACGCCCGGCGGGTCATTCTGCTGCAATAATACATTCAAATTTGTGAACAGCCTCTCGGAGGAAGAAAAAGCAAGATTTAGAGGCATGTGTATAAAGACCGGCTATGCGAGTGTTGCAGTCGTTCCAATTCGTTATCGTGATGAGATACTTGGAGCAATTCATATTGCTGATGAAAGAGAAGACAAGGTATTGTTAAAAGATGTAGAGTTTATTGAGTCAATGTCTCCTCTCATTGGTGAAGCGATTTTCAGGTTTAACGTGGAAGAAAAACTTATGAGGAGCAAAGCAAGTCTTGCTGAGGCACAGCGGGTTGCACATCTGGGGAACTGGGAGTGGAACCTGCAAACAAATAAATTATATTGGTCTGACGAGATTTATCGCATTTTTGGTTTGACCCCCCAACAGGAGAGCGTGACTTACAATGAGTTCTTAAATTATATTCATCCTGATGATAGGGAATTTGTAGAGAAGGCTGTAAAAGAGGCATTGTATGGAAAACCTTACAATATTGACCACCGCATTGTTTTGCCGGATGGAACAGTGCGGATTGTTCACGAACAGGGAGAAGTTACCTTTGGCGATAGTGGTGAGCCTGTTCGGATGCTCGGAACAGTCCATGACATTACAGAAAAGAAAGAAAATGAGTTACGACTTATTATGAGTGAGCGGCTTTCTGCATTAGGTCAGATGGCCTCTGGTATAGCTCATGAGATAAATAATCCCCTTGCCACGATTGCAACTTGCGCTGATGGTCTTATCAGTAGGATGAAGAGGGGACAATTTGAGTATAAATTATTCGAAGACTACTTGAACATCATCGGGGAAGAAGTGATGAGGTGCAAGGGCATTACCACTGACATGTTATCTTTTGTGAGGAAAACAACCTATGAAAGGAAAGATATCAATATCAACGACGTCCTCGAAAAAACACTTGAGTTAATTAACCTTCAGGGCAGACTGAGAAAAGTAAAGGTGCTCAAAGACTATAACAGTGTTCCTGTTATCCATGGAAACGAAGGCGAACTGAGGCAAGTCTTTCTTGCAATCATTTTGAATGCACTCGATGCAATGCAGGATAGTGGCACCCTAACCCTTGAAACAGGCACTGAAATTAATAGGGTTTTCATAAAAATCAGTGACACAGGCCCTGGTATACTTTCCGAACATATTCACAGAATCTTTAACCCCTTCTTTACAACCAGATCAGGGGAAGGGGGTACGGGACTTGGCCTCTCCATAGCAAGTAAGATAATCAAAGACCACAACGGCACTATTGATGTAAGTTCAGAAAGCGAAAAAGGGACTGTTTTCACAATAATACTTCCACGATGACCTTTGGGCAAAATGCCCCGCCATCAGGCAAATTGCCTGATGAAATTACCTCTTTTATCCATAAACGCCAATTAAAATCAATACGTTATATTCTGGCATTGCTCTTGCTTCTTATACTTCTATTAATAAACAGAGAAAGAAGTATATTGTGGCAGAACTCAGAAACCAGAGAAGGACAAAAGCGTATTGAAAATCCTTTTGGCTGATGACGACAAGAACTTCGGTATAGTTTTAAAGAACGAGTTAGAAGAGGAAAAGTATACTGTTAACCTTGTTTATGACGGTGTGGAAGCGGTATTGAGTTTTATGAATAATCTTTATGATTTTGTCCTGCTGGATATAAAACTTCCGAAGCTCAATGGCATCAATACACTCAGAATCATTAAAAAGATCAACCCCACTGTACCCGCTATAACCTTTTCAGGACATGCAGAGAATGTCGAGATGGCAGAGTCAATAAAAGCAGGAGCAATAAAATGCCTTACAAAGCCTTTTGAGATAGCACAGCTCAAAGAAGATTTAAAGAGATATAGTTCAAGACCATGATGAAGGAAATCTCAAAGAATTGATATCGTTACGTCTCTAATCCATTTCCTTGTTCTAACTTCTCAATATCGTTTAAGAACTCTTTTGCCTTCTCGATGTCTTCTTCCCTAACAAGCACCTTAACTTCGCCTATCTTTCCGACGTTCACAGGATAAGGGCTTACTTTTGCTGACCTTATGACCACAGGTATCTTACCGCTCTCAAGTAAGTCTTTTATCATTTCAGCCTCGAGACTATCATACGTAACAAGGAGTTCTACCCAGTTGTCGTTCATATATAAGAATATATAGAGCAATAAGCTTTTGTCAAAAATAACTCGATGGTCAGATGATTGTTGTTTTTGACACAGAATCATAGCAGATGATACAATTGAAGAACTCGAATTTTAAGGGCGATCACATTATATGGATTTAAAAAAGATAGAAAAGGGTGTCAGGCTCATACTTGAAGGCATTGGTGAGGATCCTGAGAGGTCAGGCCTCAAGGAAACGCCTGAACGCGTTGCAAAAATGTATGAAGAGATATTCGAGGGACTTAAGACACCTACTGAAGAGATACTTAAACCCATGGAGGGTGAAAGTCATGATGAGATGGTGTTGTTAAAGGATATTCCATTTTATTCAATATGTGAGCATCATCTCCTTCCATTTATTGGAAAAGCCCATGTTGCATATATACCATCAGAAGGAAATATTGTCGGATTGGGTGAGCTTGCAAAGGCAGTCGAGATTCTCGCAAAGAGGCCACAGGTGCAGGAGCGTTTGACAACACAACTCGCTGACCTAATCATGCAAAGGCTTAAACCCAAAGGCGCAATGGTAATTATTGATGCAGAACATCTCTGTATGAGCATGAGAGGAATAAAGAAACCAGGTACGAGGACAGTGACATCAGCTGTCAGGGGAATATTTCGCACTAAACAGTCCACAAGGGAAGAACTGTTAGAATTAATTAAAAAAAGGGATTAGTGGAGGTGGAAAAGCAATGGCAGCAATAGTGATTAAAGGTACTGAGATATCTAAACAGATCAAGGAAGAACTAAAACTTGAAATAACAGAATTAAAGGAAAAATATAATGTTATTCCAGGGCTGGCAACAATCCTTGTCGGTGAGGAAGAGGCTTCCAAAGTTTATGTTGGTGCAAAGGAAAAGGCATGTAAAGAATTAGGTATTTATTCTGAACGGATTAACCTTCCAGGTGATACAAAAGAGGCAGATCTATTAGCTCTCATTGAAAAGCTCAATAAAGATGATAGGATCCATGGTATACTGGTGCAACTGCCTTTGCCGAGACATATCAATAAAACCAACGTCCTTTATGCTATTGATCCGAAAAAGGATGTGGATGGTTTCCATCCAGTGAATGTTGGCAAATTGATGCTTGGTGAACCTGATTTTCTCCCCTGCACACCTCATGGCATCCAGGAACTATTAATAAGGAGCGGGATAGAGACAGATGGTGCCGAAGTGGTAGTTGTTGGGAGAAGTAATATAGTTGGTAAGCCAATTACAAATATGCTCCTCCAGAAGAAAAAAGGGGCGAATGCTACAGTTACAATATGTCATACTGGGACAAAAGACCTTGCTTCTCATACGAAACGGGCAGATATACTGATTGTAGCTGCAGGAAGACCAAAAGCAATTACTGCAGATATGGTGAAAGATGGTGTGGTAGTGATTGATGTTGGAGTAAACAGGCTCGAAACAGGTTTAGTAGGAGATGTCGATTTTGATGGTGTTAAAGAAAAGGCTAAGGCAATAACCCCTGTGCCAGGAGGTGTTGGACCAATGACAATAGTGATGCTGATGAAAAACACAGTCCAGGCTGCAAGAATGGCTTTTAATGAGGCTCTCCGCCTATAAGGTAGGATTTTTTAAGAGGCAAGGAAGGCATTTTTTATCTTCAATAAATATCAAAGATAAATTAAGAAAGATTATTATTTATAAAATATTTAAAATATTATAAAATAATCAATGAAAAAGGGTTTGAAGAATTTAGGTTTAGAAAAGGTGCCCGTCTTGTTAAACGGCTCTGAGTTGTCCGGTCATTCTGGGATGACTATAGAAATTTTTATGTACAATAAGGCACAGACGGCGAAGATGCGCGCAGGGATAGGTTAAAACAAAGGAAAGTTTGATTGAAGAATATAGATGGAGCTGCAAAAGAGCAGTGTATGAAAAGAAAGGAAAAGGAAAAAATACTATTATTACTTTTATAATGGAATTTGACACTAAGATAATTTAAATAAAATACCAACAGGAGCTATCATGGGAAAAGTTGAAGAATATCCAATAATTTGGCTACAATGTGCTACCTGTACCGGATGCTCTGTTTCTATCTTGAATTCAGAAAGTCCAACCATCAAAAACATTCTTGTTGATGAAATTCTTCCTGGAAAACACCTTAACCTTCGATTCCATCCAACCATAATGGCTGGTGCAGGACAGTCGGTCATTGAGGAAATGGAGGAAACTCAGAAACGTAATAGAGGGAGTTATATCTTGATGATCGAAGGAGCCATACCCACAATTGAGGACGGAGCGTATGGGTGTATTGGAGAAAAGGATAAAAAGCCAATAACTATGCTTTCAGCGGTCGAATCACTCGGTAAGGAAGCTCTGGCAGTCATTGCCTTAGGTACATGTGCTGCCTTTGGTGGAATAGCCGCAGCTCACCGTAATCCTAGCAAATGTGTAGGGGTAGATAAATTATTCAAATCTCTCTCAATCACTACTCCTTTAATAAATATATCGGGCTGTCCTCCCCATCCCGACTGGCTGGTTGGCACTGTAGCCAGCCTCCTTTTAAAGGGACTGCCAAAGGAGGAGGATTTAGATGAATATAAACGGCCTAAAGCCTTCTATGGAAGATTAATCCATGAAAATTGCCCGCGCCGGGCTGATTATGATGAAGGAAAATTTGCAAAAAAGTTCAATGAGCCTGGCTGTTTATACGAATTGGGATGCAAAGGGTCAGTTACTTATGCTGATTGCCCGTTGAGACTTTGGAATGGCGGGATCAACTGGTGTATCAACGCGGGCTCTCCCTGCATAGGTTGCTGTGAATTTGGATTCCCTGATGCTGTTTCCCCATTATATCAGAAAATGAATG
>JBGPQS010000036.1:0-8915 GCA_041489235.1 Thermodesulfovibrionia bacterium | reverse complement strand
CCTCTTTATTCATTTCCACTTTATAATTTTTCCTCAATCCATCCATATAAGAATCAAAGACCTGTTTCTGTTTTTCTGCAATCAGATGCTGTGAGATGATGCTCTTTACATTATCAAATTCTATGACCTGCCCCAGTTTTTTATCTGTCAATTTAATAATATGATATCCAAACTGCGTATGAACAAGCTCACTGATTTCACCTTTTTTCAGCTTTACTGCTGCTGATTCAAACTCGGGAACCATCTGGCCCTTGGAGATAAATCCGAGGTCTCCCCCATTTTTTGCTGAAACAGTATCTATAGAACTTTTCTTTGCTATCTTGGCAAAATCTTCACCCTTCTTCAGTCTCTCTGCTATATCTTTTGCCTCTTGTTCTGTCTTCACAAGGATGTGGCTTGCCCGTATCTGGCTGACAGGAGTGAAATCTTCTTTGTGATTTTCATAGTAGTCTTTGATATCTTTTTCTGAAACAGTTGCCTTTGCTTCTATCTCCTTTTCAAGGAGTATACCGACAAGTGTAATCTTTTTAAAATCTACGACCTTTTTAAGGTATCCAGAATCCTTATCAAAACCTTTTTTTACTGCCTCCTGATAGAGGATCTCTTTCTTCACGAGTTCGTCAAGAAATTTCTCTTTCCCGCTATTGCTCTCAAACATTTTCTGTGCAAAATCAGGCAGGTTCTTGATTTCTCTCTCGAAATCAGCCTGTGTGATTTCAACATTACCAACCTTTGCAAGATAAGGCCCTTTCTGCTCTTCTTTTTTTGCACATGCAAAAAATAAAGAGATGGTTAATATTGTTATTAAAACTGCAAACTTTTTCATTAAACCCTCCTGTAGTATTGAGATAATCTTTTATAACACAATAGACAATGTACTGTAAAAGTTTTTTTTGACACATTAAGAAATTATGATATAGTATTAAACCTTATCAAATACAACTGACTATTTAACTGTATTGGTAAATGGAATTTAAAAAGTCATATAAGTTATTTAAGAAGGCATATGAACTTATCCCTGGAGGTGTGAATAGCCCTGTCCGGGCTTTCAGAGCTGTTGGCGGTAACCCGCTGTTTATTGAGAGGGCTAAAGGCTCAAAGATTTATGATGTAGATGGAAACTCATATATAGACTATGTCCTCTCATGGGGACCCTTGATACTCGGTCATGCCCATCCAAAGGTGGTGAATGCCCTTAAAAAGGTAATAGAAAAGGGCACAAGTTATGGTGCACCAACATTGTTAGAGATTGAACTCGCAGAGCTTGTCCTGAAAGCCTATCCATCAATGAACAAGGTGAGAATGGTAAACTCAGGCACAGAGGCAACAATGAGCGCTATCCGGGTTGCACGTGGATTTACAGGAAGAGATAAAATTATTAAGTTTGAGGGAAGTTACCACGGCCATGCTGATGGACTGCTTGTAAAGGCAGGTTCAGGAGCAACAACTTTTGGAGTACCTGACAGTCCCGGTGTACCAAAGTCTTACGCAAAGAATACAATAACGCTTCCATTTAATAATATAACTGCATTAAAAGATGTCGTCGTCAATGAATGGAGGTCGATTGCGTGTGTCATTGTTGAGCCTGTAATTGGGAATATAGGTTGTGTCCTCCCAAGACCAGGATTTCTTGAGTCCGTAAGGAAGCTTACAAGGGAGTATGGTATTGTCCTCATATTTGATGAGGTAATGACCGGTTTCAGAGTTTCTTTTGGAGGAGCACAGGCATATTATGGGATAAAGCCTGACATGACCTGCCTTGGCAAAGTGATAGGCGGCGGACTCCCTGTCGGAGCATATGGTGGCAGAAAAGAAATTATGTCCGTAGTTGCTCCCGAGGGACCTGTCTATCAGGCAGGGACATTATCAGGTAACCCTCTCGCAATGACAGCAGGGATTGAGACACTAAAGATCCTTTCCAGAAAGGGCACTTATGAGAAACTTGAAAAAAGAATGAAACAGCTTGAAGAAGGACTGAAGGATGCAGCGAAAAAGGCAGGGGTGAAGACGAGATTCTACAGGGCAGGTACAATGTTCTGCAGTTATTTTACAGATGTGGATGTTATTGACTATAAGACGGCAAAGACATCAAATTTATTAACATTTTCGAAATTCTTTTCAGGCATGCTCAAAAGGGGCATATACATAGCTCCTTCTCAGTTCGAAGCTGGCTTTATTTCATTAGCACATACTGAAAAAGACGTAGCAAAAACGATAAAGGCTGCTTACGAGTCTTTCAAAGAGTTATAACCCACAAATTTGTCTTCGTTCTGTGTTAAATTAATATATGTTCGGAAAAGAAAAATCATTATTCAAAATAGTCCTTGATGCAAGCATGGTAGGGCTTCAGCTTGTTTTTGCAACATGTATAGGGTTCACAATAGGGTACCTTCTTGACACCAAGGTTTTCAAGACCTTCCCCTGGCTTACAATTGTATTCTTTATACTCGGCCTCGTCGCAGGTTTTAGAGACCTTTTCAGGATGGCAATTAAATCAACGAAAACAGAAGATGAATCTGATAAAAAAGACCAGTAAACAGACAGTTATTGTCCTCTTGCCTCTGTCACTCCTTTCAGCCTTTATCGAGTGGAAGAGACTCCCGATAAGTATTCTCTTAGGAGGCCTTATTGGCATCTTGAATCTCAAAGGTCTTGCAAGGGGAATCGAAGGGCTCGTTGTAACTTACCAGCAGGCGCCAAAGGGAAGGCTCATTTTCGGCAGTTTTACGAGGCTCCTCATCATCGCCTGTATCCTTGGTATCCTCTTTTTTTTCAATTTAGTAAATCCCTTTGGCATCCTTATCGGCTTCACTGTTTTTTTCATCTTCTTTGTAAAAGAGAGTCTCAAAGCAGCAAAGGAGTTATGATTATGGTTTACAAGCAGGACATGGCATTTTCGCTCATTCTCGGTCGTATCGACCTCTCTACGAGTCGTAGACCGAGGTGAATTCTTTCTACTAAAGAATTCAAAACCGCTTAAATACCATGCCCTGCTTGCTTCTGGTTTCTTTATCTCAATTGCATTTTTGGGTTAATTCAACCCTGAAAGGGGGGACCGAATGATAGAGCTTAATTTTTCGAATATGATGGAGGAAGTTATTGGTGTCAGTGGACTCCCGGAAAGCATCATAGAAGATTTCAGAAAAAAAGGAGAAGAAGCACATAAACACATACAAGACAGGCTCTGGCCAGGACTCTCATTCATAGACCTTATTTCTCAGGATACCTCTGAGATAAAAAAGATCGCGCAAGAGGTCAGAACAAAATCAGAGAATTTTTTGATTTTAGGTATTGGTGGATCTGCTCTTGGCCCAAGGGCAATTTTAGAGGCACTGAGTCCCTTCCATAACCTCCAGAAAATACCAAGGGTATTTATTTATGACAATGTTGACCCAAAGACATTAAAAAATATGCTTTCTTTAGTAGATTTAAAAACTGCTTCTGTGAATGTAATATCAAAGTCAGGGAGTACTGCGGAGACAGCAGCAGCTTTTATGATCTTGTGGGATGAGATGAAGAAGGTGCTTGGGAGAGATGCATCAAAAAGATTTATAGCAACAACAGATCCTGAAAAGGGGAATCTCAGAAAGATTGTGAATGAGGAAGGCCTGAAGTCTCTTGCTATACCTCAGGGTGTTGGGGGGAGATATTCTGTGTTGAGCCCTGTTGGGCTATTGCTCTCAGAGGTGATAGGCATTGATGCTGATGAACTCCTTATGGGCGCAAAGGATATTCAGAAAAAATGTTCTGACGCCGAGTTGTGGAAAAACCCTGCATATCTCTTCGGGACACTCTTTTATCTCATGGATAGAGAAAAACACAGGACTATTAATGTAATGATGGCATATGCAGATGGCCTGAAACCATTCACTGAATGGTTCTGCCAGCTCTGGGCTGAAAGTCTTGGAAAACAAGGGAGGGGTCTTACTCCATATCCCTCTGTAGGCTCGACAGACCAGCACTCACAACTCCAGCTCTGGATTGAGGGGCCTCAGGATAAGGTACTCATATTTATCAGGATTAATGATTACAGCGTTGATATGCAAATACCCGATGTATTTCAGAATATGGAAGGGCTGAGCTATCTTTCAGGACATACACTATCAGAGCTTATAAAGGCAGAAGAGGAAGCTACAGAACTTGCTCTGGCAAAGGCTGGAAGGCCAAGCATGACAATTACAGTACCTCAAATAGACGCATATCATATGGGCCAGTTATTTCACTTCTTAGAACTTGCAACTGCCTTTACAGGATTACTTTATGAGATGAACCCTTTCAACCAGCCAGGCGTTGAAGAAGGTAAAAATCTCACCTATGGCATGATGGGGAAAAAAGGTTTTGAGGCAAAAAGAAAAGAAGTGGAAGACCACAGGGAGAAAAGGGCTCGCTGGAGAGTCTGAAATATTTCGATTCAGTTATTGCAAAAAGGGCCATTATGTGGGCAGCGATCGCCATGAGCAATAACAGGACACTGTATGCCTGATAAAGAATGCAGAGGGAAGTGGCATACCCAGAGAACAAGATCAGGTCTTTTATCAAAGGGGACACCTCTGCTCACTCTCTCGACCATCCTCTTTTCAAGATGAAAACAATATATTTCTTCTTCTAAGGATTTGATGCTCATTTCCCTCGTTACCGATTGCTCTTTACTTGTTACTGTTTGTTAATTATCTTGATCGCCTTTTTATCATCTGCTGTTTTAAAGACACAGATCGACGTTTTGCCAGCCCCTGCAGTACCATACATGTAGTGAATGTCAATTCTTGCATTCGCAATCTTTTTTGCGACCTTTTGAAGCGCTCCCACCTTATTTGGCATCTCTACAGAAATAACCTCTTCCTCTTTGATCTCAACTCCAAATGGAGCGAGTGCCTTCTTTGCCTTTGCATTGCTGTCAGTGATCATCATAAAGTAAGCCCTACCTTCCATTCCGTAAGCGCAGCTGGCAGTGATATTTACCTTCGCATCTGAAATTGTCGAACTGATTTGAGAAAGTAACCCAATCCTGTCAGGCATCATAAAATTCAATTGTTTTGCTTTCTTTGCCTTTGTCATAGTACACCTCCTTAAATAAAATGTTTAAGTATATTTTACCGCATGCACATATAAAGTTAATAATTTAAAATATTCACAGTCTCTAAATCATAAAACCTTGCAAAATTCCTTAAAATCTGGTATCCAATAAGCTATGCCAGAGGAATCAAAGGTTTCTGTTTCAGAGACCCACCTCAAAAAAATAGAAAAAAAGGTTGAAAACCTCAAGAACCTTATAGAGGTCTCTGCCATCATATCATCAACCCTTGATCTTAAAGATCTCATGCCTCTTGTTATGGAAAAGGCAAAAAATATAATAGATGCAGAGGCATGTTCAATCCTCTTTTATAACAAGGAGACGAACAAGCTCGAGTTTGAGATTGCCTTGTGTGAAGACGAATCAACGTCAGAGACCCTGAAGAAAAAGATTACCCTTGATATGGGCCAGGGTATTGCCGGATGGGTCGCAGCTCATCAAAAAGAGCTGATCATAAATGATGTAAAGGCAGACAGCAGATTCTATCAAGAGGCAGATAAGCTGACGGGTTTTACCACAAAAAGCCTCATTGCTCTGCCATTAATTGGGAGGAGCGGTCTCATTGGTGTCGCAGAGATATTGAATCCGAAAAAGCAGGATTATGATTTAGAGATATTGAAGATTCTCAGCATGCAGTTTGCCATTGCTATTGAAAATGCACTCTATCACAGGGAATCCATTGAAAAGGAAAGGCTCAGACAGGAGCTTGAAATTGCCTCTGCAGTCCAAAAGAGCTTCCTCCCGGAATCACCAACTTTCAAAAAAGGTAATATTATGGTATCAGCAGTAAACATCCCCGCAACACAGGTTGGAGGTGACATCTATGATTTCATCGAACCTGTTAATGGCAAAGTAGGCGTTTTAATAGGCGATGTATCAGGCAAAGGAGTCTCGGCAGCACTCTATATGGCAAAGTTTATCAGTGATTTTCGATATGCTGCACACAAAATGGATGCGCCTGAAGTAACGCTGAACCATCTGAATTCCCTGCTTCTTCATGCACCAAGGGGAATGTTCCTCACCGCCATTTACATGATAGCAGATGCATACAGAGGGAGTTTGCACCTTTCTGTTGCCGGACATCCTCCGTTTTTATGGCTTACAAAAGATGAGGTCAGGGTTATGGATATTCCCTCAGGTCCTCCTCTCGGAATACTCCCTGCAGACTATCCAACCACAGAACTGTCTCTCGAAAGGGGTGATAGACTCTTCCTGCTGACCGATGGCGTCTTTGAGGCTAAAAACAGAGAAGGGGAAAGGATCGGTTTTGAAAAGCTCGTCAGATTTATTAAAAACCACAAGGATGAAGATCAGCTTATACAATTAATTATTGACTATGTAAATGATTTTTCTAAAGGCATGGAAAGGTTTGATGACCTGACCATAGTGGAAGTACAGTGGGAGCGTACTATAAGATGAAGGACTGGACTATTATTGCCATTCCCTCACACCCAAAATATCTCGTACTGGTGAGAGCAGTAACAGTTAAAATGGCAGAATTATCCGGTATAGTTGATGGTGCAATAGAGGATGTCAAACTTGCGGTTGACGAGGCATGTTCAAATGTAATAAAGCATGCCTACAGAGGGGAGACAGATAAAAAGATAGTGGTTAAGTTCAGAATCATCAGAAAGGGATTTGAGGTGATCATTGAGGACAAAGGGCTCAAGGCCTCTCCTGAACTCATAGAAGGCAGAAGCCTCAATGAGGTGAGGCCGGGAGGACTCGGCATTCATCTTATAAAGAGGGCCTTTGATATCGTTGCCTTTGATGAGAAGCGAAAAAAGGGCAATAGACTCATATTAATCAGGTTTAGGAAAAAGTAAGGTGGAGATTATAATAATTGACATTAGGGGCATCAAGGTGCTCGTACCTTCAGGAGACATCGATATGTATACCTCTCCTGAGCTGCGAAAAGAGCTCATGAGCCTCATACATAAAAAGGTTTCCTCCCTCATCATAGATTTCAAAGAGGTTTCTTACATCGATAGCTCGGGGATTGCAACCTTTGTTGAGGGACTGAAGGCGATGAGGGCCTATGGTGGGAGATTGAAGTTCCTCGGCATCTCGAATGGGATAAGAGAGATATTCAATTTTTCAAAATTGGACAAGGTTTTTGAGATATTTAAAACTATTGATGATGCCATAAACAACTGACGTAATAACAGGAGCGCAATGTCATTCCTCAAGGATACTCACGATGCCTCAAAACTGATAAATGATACCTTTTATTGGACATTTATCTCACCATTTAAAGGCAAAGCGATACGGGTCAGGGCAAGTATTTCAGAGATGGTAAAGGCAGGGTATAACGCCGTCCCTATAGTATCGGTCATCTCCTTTTTTGTAGGCATCATCCTCGCTCTCCAGGCAGCTTATCAGCTCAAACGTTTCGGGGCATTGATCTACGTTGCGAACCTTGTGGGTGTATCACTCACAAGGGAGCTCAGCCCAATACTCACAGCTATTATAGTTTCAGGAAGAAGCGGCTCTTCCTTTGCTGCTGAGATTGGCTCGATGAAGGCTGCAGAGGAGATTGATGCCCTTATCAGTATGGGGATTAATCCTGTGCAATTTCTCGTTGTACCAAAGCTCATCGCACTTATGATTATACTTCCTGCCCTCACTGTTCTTTCTGATTGCATAGGGATTTTCGGTGGTTTCCTCCTCTCTGTAACAGCACTTGAACTCCATCCTTATAACTATTTCAGCCAGACTATTGAGGCACTGCTTGTTAAGGATATAGTAACAGGACTCATTAAGGCATGGGCCTTTGGTGTTATAATAACCATTGTTGGCGCCTATCAGGGATTTAAGGTTGAGGGAGGTGCTGAAGAGGTGGGAAGGCGAACAACCGCATCAGTAGTGGTATCAATTTTTCTTGTCATTCTCTTCGACCTCTTCTTCACATCTCTCTTTTACTACTTTACATAGATGGAAAAGGCTATAGAGGTTACAGGACTTACGACCCATTATGATGAGAGGGAGATCCTTAAAAATCTCTCTTTTTCTATTTCGAAGGGGAATATAACCGTCATACTCGGTGGGAGCGGGTGCGGCAAAAGCACCTTATTGAAACACCTCATCGGCCTTTTAGAACCTACAAAGGGGAACATACTTATTAATGGAAAAGATATTACCGTAATGAAAGAGGAGGAATTAAATGAGGTCAGGAAGAAGATAGGGATCTCCTTTCAGGGTGCGGCACTACTCAATTCCATGACCATTGCAGATAATGTAGCCATTCCTATACGTGAACATACCAAATTAAAGGAATCAACGATACAGATTATGGTACGTATGAAGCTTGACCTTGTCGGCCTCTCGGGGTTTGAAGACTTTTATCCCTCGCAGCTTTCTGGGGGAATGAAAAAGAGGGCTGGCATTGCACGTGCATTAGCACTGGACCCCGAACTGCTCTTTTTTGATGAGCCATCAGCAGGTCTTGATCCCGTGACTGCTGCTGGCATCGATGAGCTCATCCTGAAACTCAGAGATGTGTTCAAAATCACCATTATTGTGGTAACCCATGAACTTCCGAGTGTGTTTGCAGTTGCTGATTATGTTATTATGCTCGATAAAGGTGAGATAATCTTTTCAGGTACCCTTGATGAATTAAAGGTATCTGATAATCAGCGGATACAGATGTTTCTTGAGAGGAAACCAGAAAGCGTAACCTATTCGCCTGATGATTATTTACAGATTATTGCAGGGGATTAAGGTGTGAAGAAATCAGCATATTTGGAAGAAGGGTTCAAGGCAGGCTTAATTATCATTGCCTCCCTCATTATCCTGAGCGGATTTATTATATTGATTGGTGGAAGCCAGTTTTTTGAAAAGTTTG
>JBGPQS010000035.1:0-8967 GCA_041489235.1 Thermodesulfovibrionia bacterium | reverse complement strand
TAACTACAACATCTTGAAGGAATTTGGAATACACGATTTGATATTCACCAATGCATCGGATGTTTTAAAGCTTAATTCGTAAAACAAAGAGACGGCAGGACATAGTATTTGAGCGGTTTTAAATTCTTTCGGAGAAAGAATTTACCTCGGAGTCTCCCGATGTATATCGGGAGACGAGAATGAGCGAAAATACTATGACCTGCCTTTTACAACAAAAGATAAACCCTTTACTTTTTCTCTCAACTCATTCACAAAGAACTGATACCCATCTATATCTTTCGGTTTTCTGGACATGTCCATCTCAGAAGGGTAAACAGGTTTTCCAAGGGTGATTTCTATCTCAGTAAATTTTGGCCACTTCGCACCTCTTGGTAACGCCTTAAAAGAGCCTTTGATAGATGCTGGAATAACGGGTATATTCAACTCTATGGAAAGTATACCAACTCCCTTTTTGAACTCCATTATTTCTCCATCATAAGACCTCCCCCCTTCAGGGAATACCATGAGAGACTTTCCATTTCTAAGGACATAGGCAGCCATCTGGAGGGCATTGTTGAGATAGGTTTCAGGGTCTATCGGAATGACATGAGCAAGTTTTGCAAAAGACTCCCTGCAAGTACCGGTAAAATATTTCTGAAAACCGAGAGCATATAAATCCCAAAATGATTTTGAGGGGAGAGCAGCAACAATATTAAATCCATCAAGATAGCTTGTGTGATTTGGTGTGATGATATAAGGTCCTTTCTCAGGCATGTTTTCGAGGCCATTAACCTTCAGTCTGAAAAATAGTTTAAAAGAAATTTTTAAGATCTTCAAGCATACAGAGATAACCAACTTTTCAAAAACACCGTGATGGAGTCCCACTTTTTTCCTGTCCTCTGATGCAGGTTCTGTCTTCAGTATAGATTCCCACCTTGGCATCTCTTCAAAAGCAATGGGTTTGGAAATTCCATGTTCCTTTATCTTTGTGACGAGTTCGTCAACCGTCTGTATCTCCGATAAAAATGTCTCGGGAAGCTTTATTGAAAACGCTTTTTCAAGTGAAACAACAAGTTCTATACGGGTGAGTGAGTCAAGCCCGAGGTCAAGCTCAAGATTGTCTTTTGACTGTATTTGAATCTTTTCTTTCATCAACGGTGTTATACATTCGACAACTTTTCTTCCAATCTCATCTTCCATAAGGTATTTATCCGGACTCTCTGCTCTTATCTCTTTACTCTTTGCTTTTATAAGGTCTTTAACCATAAACCTTCTAAGTTTACCAAGAGGAGTTCTCGGTAAAGGATCAGGGTAAATGGTATACCCCTTTATCCGCATATACGGTGGCATGTGGAGTGAAACATTATTTATCTCCCATTTCAGAGACTCCTGTAGATTTCCTATCTGTGCCTTTTTTGCATATTCGAGGTTCGGTACGATCACTGCATGAAGTGATTCAACAATACCCTTATCTTCGATACCCATCACACATATCTCTTTTATAAGGGGAATCTTTATATACAGTTTTTCCACATCCTCTGGATACACAGTTTTTCCTGAACTCAGGACTATAACTTCTTTTAGTCTCCCGGTTATAAATAAATAGCCGTCTTTATCCAGATAGCCAAGGTCTCCACTCAAAAACCATCCCTCTTGTATCACCTGTTCTGTAGCTACTACGTTTTTATAATAGCCCTTCATAACCATAGGTCCCTTTATTGCAATCTCCCCCTCATCCATAACACCTAACTCCTCACGACGAGCAGGATCAAGTATCTTTATCTCTACAGATGGCAGGGGAATGCCTGGTGAGCCTGCTTTTCTCTTTTCCATGGGTGTGAACGTAACAACCGGAGAGGTCTCGGTCAGACCGTACCCTTCAAGGACAGTAAATCCTAAGGCCTCAAGATCTCTTGCCACCTCAGGGTCAAGTCGTGCACCTCCACTTGCAAAAAATCTGAACCTTTTACCAAGTGCTTTATGGGCTGAGCTGAAAAATAATTTACCGGGGTTTACTCCAGTCTTTTTTCTCAGAATTCCGCTCAGTTTCAAAATACCAATCAGAATCTTGGAGAGTGGGTGTCCCAATTGCCTAACCCTGTTTATGATTCCATTTCTTATCAGTTCAAACAATTGTGGTACTCCAACAAGTATACTCACTCCCTGTTCTCTCATGGCTGCCATGAGTTCAGGTCCTTTCAGACTCGGTGGATAGGTAATGGAACCACCGACAAAAACAGGTAAAAGAAACGTGCACATAAAAGGATAGGTATGGTGCAACGGTAATACTGAAAGTATATTATCGTTATGTGTAACAAGCCTGATTTTTATAATGGCCTCTACATCAGAACAGAAGTTCTTATGAGTAAGTTCTACACCCTTGGGAATAACAGTTGTGCCCGATGTATAGATAAGGGATGCAATATCTTCTTCAGAAACTTCCGGGTAATTATTCATTTCTGGCATTATGCAAATATCCTTAAACTCGGGTGAATCGAAATTAACAGTGAAGAGTGAAAAGTGAAAAGTGAAAAGTTCTTTAATTGCCTCCTTTACATTTTCTTCTGTTTTTGAGCTGAAAAATACTGCCTTCGGCTGAGAGTCAGCAATGTAAATACTTATTTCCTCTGGTTTGAGCTGGGCATCTAATGGAACTGCAATACCACCTGAGAGGGATAGAGCAAGGTATGCTACACACCATTCAGGCCTGTTTTCCGAGATGAGTACAACCCTATCGCCTTTCTTTACTCCTTTCTGTATGAGATATGATGCGATACCTTTTACTCTGACAAGAAGCTCGTGGTAAGTGATTACTTTCCATGTCTGGTCAAAATAATTGAAGACAATGGTATCTTTATATTTATTTGCAGTTTCAAAAAATAGATCCTGTATAACCTTTTTCATTCCCATTCATTATCTAAAAATTAAAGCGAAATAGCAATGTCTTCTGGGAACTGTTTATTCCCTTATTCACAGGAGATATTTTTTCTGTGGTATAATCAAAAAATCGGGGGAAAAATGAAGTTCATTGGTCTTGATGCCGGCTCTGTAAGTGTAAAGCTTGTTGTTGTTGATGAAAAGGGAAATAGACTTTGCAGTTTCTACGAAAGACACAAAGGGCTTCCTATTCGTGTTGCCCTTAAACTCCTCAGAGCAGACTCATCACTCGTTACTCTTCACTCTTCACTGTCAATCACTGGTTCTGCCGGAAAGTTAATCGCATCCATTCTCGCTATTGAACCGGTCAACGAGATTGTTGCCCAGGCATATTCTACACACCTCCTCTTTCCACACATCAAAACAGTAATTGAAATGGGGGGAGAGGATTCAAAGCTCATACTTTTGAGTAAGGATGGTCGTTCTGTAAAAGATTTTTCCATGAACTCTGTGTGTGCTGCAGGAACAGGCTCCTTTCTTGACCAGCAGGCAGAAAGGCTGAGGCTTACGATAGAGGAGTTTAGCGAGCTTGCACTTGTATCGCAAAAACCTTCAAGAATCGCTGGAAGATGCAGCGTATTTGCAAAATCCGACATGATACATCTCCAGCAGATTGCAACACCTGTTGAAGATATCGTAGCAGGTCTCTGCTTTGCTGTTGCGAGAAACTTCAGAGGCACGATAGTAAAAGGCAGGAAAATTATACCGCCGGTATCATTCCATGGAGGGGTTGCAGCAAATAAAGGCATGGTCAGGGCTTTTAAGGAAATCTTCGAACTTGACGAGCTGTTTGTCCCCGGAGATCACGCACTCATGGGAGCAATTGGTGCTGCGTTAAAAAATATGCACGAAGGCACTGTACAGCATTTTGACCTCTCAAGGCTTGAAGATTTTTTAACATCTCCAAAACCTATCGAGGTAGGATACCCTCCTTTGAATGACCTGCATCAGACATCAGACATCAAACATCAAACAAATCCCCCTTTACCCCTCTTTACTAAAGGGGGGAGTGGGGGGATTACTAACTCTGTGCTCAGAACTCAGAACTCAGAACGAATGAAATCCTATTTAGGTATTGATATCGGCTCTATCAGCACTAACCTCGCTGTGACAGATGAACAGGGAAGACTCCTCTCAAAAAGATACCTTATGACAGCAGGCAGGCCTATAGAGGCAGTGCGCCAGGGACTTGCAGAAATAGGTGAGGAGATTGGAGATAAGGTCGAGATTATGGGTGTTGGCACAACCGGCTCAGGGAGATATATGATTGCTGATTATATCGGCGCAGATATTGTAAAAAATGAGATTACAGCCCAGGCTACTGCAGCAGCCTTTATAGACAAGAATGTTGATACGATATTCGAAATAGGCGGACAGGACTCAAAATATATATCACTTAAAGATGGTTTTGTAATTGATTTCGAGATGAATAAGGCATGTGCAGCAGGTACAGGCTCTTTTCTTGAAGAGCAGGCAGAGAAATTGAACATCTCAATAAAAGAAGAATTTGAAAAATCTGCACTGTCTTCCCAAAATCCCTGCAGACTCGGTGAAAGATGTACTGTGTTTATGGAAAATTCCCTTATTGCAAACCTTCAGAAAGGTGTTGATAAAAATGACCTCCTCGCAGGCCTTGCATATTCTATCGTTCAGAATTATATAAACAGGGTTGTTGCAGGAAAGGCGATAGGCGAGAATATATTCTTTCAAGGTGGGGTGGCCTTTAACAAGTCAGTCATTGCTGCGTTCGAGAAATACCTTGGGAGAAAAATAACCGTCCCCCCTCACCATGACGTTACAGGCGCAATCGGTATGGCATTGATTGCAATGAACTATATGAAAAATGGAGACTCGGAAACTCTGAGACTCATGGAAACAAAAACATGCACAGATCACCGAGTCACCACGTTTAAAGGTTTTGAACTTTCAAAAAGTCTGTATGAGATAACATCTTTTGAATGCCAGGGCTGTCCAAATGTATGCGAGATAAACAAGGTAAAGATTGCAGGAGAAGAAGACTCTCTCTTTTACGGGAGCAGATGCGAAAAATATGATGTAAGGAAGAATCAAAAATCAGCTCTTGATTCACAACTTACTGCTTATGATCTCTTTTCATTCAGAGATGAGATGCTGTGGAAGGAACACCTTAAAAGACAGTCAATAGTCAATAGTCAGCAGTCAGCAGTCAAAGACAGCTCGGAAGACTCTCGACTCTCGACTCTCGACTCTCGACTAAAAATCGGCATTCCTTACATCTTCTTTTTTCAGGATGATCTCCCTTTCTGGACAACTCTCCTGTGGGAACTCGGATTCGATGTAGAGGTTTCTCCAAAGACAAACAGACAGGTCATTAACCTTGGTCTTGAGACTGTCCTTTCAGAGGCATGTTTCCCGGTAAAGGTCGCACATGGGCATATCAGATATTTGCTTGATAAAAATGTTGACGCTCTTTTCATCCCGAGTTTTATTAACCTTAATACACCCGAAGAGCGCTTCGAGAGAGGATATGCATGCCCCTATACACAGACTATCCCCTATGTATCAAAAATTGCATTTGAGGAGATAAAGTTATTAACCCCTATTATCAATTTCCGGCGAGGAAAGAAGTTTCTTGAAAAAGAGATCACACGTTCACTGAAGCCATTCGGGATAACATCAAACGATATATCAAAGGCACTTAAAAAAGCAGAAAAGGCTCAGGAAGATTTTTTCACACAGATCAAAGCAAAAGGTGCAGAGGTTCTCTCTTCTATAAAAGAGAGGACTATTGTGATTGTAGGAAGAGCTTATAATGCCTTTGATAGTGGTGCAAATCTCGAGATTCCTAAAAAACTTGCTGACCTCGGGGTCAATTCTATCCCGATGGATTTCCTGCCAATCGAGGAAACGAGCATATATCAGGACTGGCCGAACATGTACTGGAAATCTGGCCAGAAGATGCTCCAGGCTGCAAAATTAATAAGGAATCATCCTCTTCTCTATGCATTGTATATCGGTAACTTCTCGTGTGGCCCGGATTCTTTTATCCTCAAATATTTTGAAGAGGAGATGAAAGGCAAACCATATCTTTATATCGAGATAGACGAGCATAGTGCTGCTGCAGGCACCATCACAAGGTGCGAGGCATTTATTGACAGCATAGCAAATAAAACAGTTGACAGTCAGCAGTTGATAGTCCGCAGCCTAAGAAAGACTGTTGACTATCGACTATCGACTAAAAAATGTACTATCTACATTCCTCACATGTCAGACCATGCATTTGCCATGGCAGCTGCCTTTGAGCATTGCGGCGTAGATGCTCATGTCCTCCCTGAGTCTGATAAAGAAACCACAGACCTCGGAAGAAAATACATCTCCGGTAAAGAATGCTATCCATGTACAATCACTACAGGTGATATGATTAAAAAAGTCTTACAGCCTGATTTTATTCCTGAGAAAAGTGCTTTCTTCATGCCCTCTGGCACAGGTCCGTGCAGATTCGGCCAATACAATGTCTTTCACAGGATTATCCTTGATGAGCTGGGTTGTGAGGATGTGCCGATATTCTCACCGAATCAGGATACTACCTTTTATAGCGACCTTGGAATTATTGGCAAGGATTTTACGATGCACGCATGGAAGGGCATCATTGCCTATGAACTTCTCTCCAAATGTCTCCATGAGACAAGACCATATGAAATATATAGAGGGTCTGCAGATGAGTTATATGAGAGTTATCTTAAAACGTTATACCTCTCCCTGAGAAATAGCACTGATGGTTTGGAAGGAATTCTGAAAAATATAAGAAGAGATTTTGAGAATCTTCCTGCATATAAAGACAGGAAACCCCTTATCGGGGTAATCGGTGAGATATTTGTAAGATGCCACGAATTCTCTAACGAAGACCTTATAAAAAAGGTTGAGGCATTGGGTGGTGAGGTATGGCTTGCGCCGGTGGAAGAATGGATTTACTATGTAAATCTTATGGGGCTAAAAAAGGCGTTGTTAAAAAAGGACAAGTCTGCTATTATTAACTTCCTTTTGAAGAAGTTCTTCCAAAAGAAAATTGAGCACAGGTTTGCAAAATATTTTAAAGGTTTTCTGAAGACATTGAAAGAGCCGGAGTCAAAAGAGATCCTTGAGAAGGCATCGCCTTATATACATAGCTCGTTTGAAGGTGAGACGATTTTGAGCATCGGGAAATGTGTGGACCTTGTGGAAAGAGGGGCCTCAGGTATTATAAATGCTATGCCCTTTGGCTGCATGCCGGGGACTATTGTGACAGCCCTTCTGAGGGGTGTGGGGAGAGACTATGATACCCCATGCATCAGTATACCTTACGACGGAACAGAGTCTCCAACAATAGCAATACAGCTTGAAGCATTTATGGACCAGGCAAAGGAGTATAAAAAATCAGGGTCTTTCGCAAGATAGCCACGCCCTTCGGGCTCGCAATGACAAAGTAAAAGCATTTAGAGTTTAGCTATAGTTGTAAATTACTGAAAGAGGAGGAGGTGATTCAGTGGGTAATGTTGTAAAATGGCGTAAAAAAAAGATGAGCAAGCACAAGCACGACAAGTTGAGAAAGAAGACAAAATTCCAGAGGAGAAAGAGCAAATAAGGTCAACGCCTTAATTAAATCTGCTCATTCTTACCCCTATAAATGGCATTGATTTAATATACTCAGAAAGTAGAACTTTTTTAACCACACCACCCCGGTTTTTAACACCGCTGGCGTGTATGAGGTATAAAACACCATCCTCTTTTTTTACAATACCAATATGCCCGACTATTTCATCCATGATTCTTTTATCAGGGGATTTGATGAAAAAAAGCATATCACCATTGTGAATTGAAGAAGCCTTACATTTACATGAAGAATTTTCACTCCGTAATACTTGCAGAGCTTCTTTTGAGATAATTTTTACCTTCTCCCTCCCCCGTGAACCTTTTATCTCTGTGACCGGCCCTATCTCTTCTGTAACTTCCCTTCCCCACTTGCCGCTATCGAGCATATCCTCACCGTATTGAAACCTGTTCTCATAATTAACAACCTTACCATCCACAATCCTTCCTTTATCAATAAATCTTTTGTCCAGTGCAATCATGATCGCCTCTGACAGGGTTTTGCCAAGACTCAGCTCAAGTGTCCTGAAACTGAGGTACATGCAGTCAACACGCTCATCAGCAACAATCGCACTCTTGGTTACATACTCTCCAAGCGGATCAGGATCGTAGGAAGTACCTACAAATTTATCCGCCCAGAATGCAATACGTTCACCAATCGGCTTTTCTTCAAGCTCTTTTTGAAAGAATGTTATTTCATCATCTGATAGAAAGGGGAACGCAATCACTGGGATGGATAACAAAATAAATATTAAAAATACCCTGAGCATAATTTAGTATAACTTCAATAACTTTTCTTTTGAATACTTTTCTATCGCAGCTTTATCGTTGCTGTTAAGGGTTGAGAATCTGATGCCATAGTGGCAAGTATCAAATTCAAATTTCTTTTCAACAACCCTGACAACCTCTGCTTCAGTTAAAAAATAGAGAGAATTCGGGAGAAAAAAAGAACATATGATATTGTCTCCTTGATCAATAATTCTATCCGTTTGGAATAACATGCCCGATGCACTGATATTATCAGATATGCACAAGAAAGGCTTATCTTTGTATTTCCCGTGAACTTTAATGGCTATCGGTGCTCTTAAAGACCCCCTTTGAGCGATAGTGAGGAGTTGATGAGCTTTATCAAATAAAGTTAAAAGATTTAACGGTTCATACAGGAATGCATTAGCCCTGCACCGTGATTGTCTTTCGATGTGAAATTTGCTGCTTGAGCAAACAATGACTATAGAAACCCTTTGCAATTTTTTATCATTTCTGACGAGAGAACAGAGAGTTTCTCCATCCATTTGTGGAGTGTCAAGATGTGTGATGATAAGATCGACCTTTTCTGTTTTATGAATAGAAAAAGCTTCTTCGTTTGACGATGAGTTGAATATTCTTATATTTTCTCTATTAAAGAAACTTTCTTCTTTTTCAATTACTGATTTTATATCATTTGCG
>JBGPQS010000034.1:0-8998 GCA_041489235.1 Thermodesulfovibrionia bacterium | reverse complement strand
TTGAAAAATAAATTCTCAGTCCTTATTTCAACATCTAACCAATTCCGAAACATATATATTTCTTATTTTAGCATATTGAAAAGGCTATTTTCAGTAAGACATTCCCTCGCCTTCTATTAACTTTTTTTGCAGTTTTATCAGACTGCTTATTCCCTCTTCTGCAAGTCCTATAAGGCTGTTCAATGTTGCCTTTGAAAATGGTATCCCTTCAGCAGTTCCCTGTATCTCAACAAGCTTTCCACTCCCTGTCATCACGATATTCATGTCTACCTCGGCGATAGAATCTTCCGGATAACAAAGGTCAATCCGCAGGTCACCATTCACAACTCCTACGCTTATCGCTGCAAGATAATCCTTGATTGGTATCTTTTCTATAAGCCTGTTTCTTAGTGCATATCTTAATGCATCTGACAGACATATAAATGCACCTGTGACTGCCGCTGTCCTTGTGCCTCCATCTGCCTGTATTACGTCACAGTCTATCCATACCGTCCTTTCACCAAGCAGAGAGAGATCAACAACAGAGCGGAGCGCCCTGCCTATAAGCCTCTGTATTTCGTGTGTCCTTCCGCCCATTCTGCCTGTGCTTGACTCTCTCGTAAGTCTTGTCTGAGTTGCCCTCGGAATCATCGAATACTCTGCCGTAATCCACCCCTTTTTCTGATCTTTGAGAAAAGCTGGAACTTTATCCTCTATTGAGGCTGTACATATAATCCTCGTGTGTCCAATTTCGATCAATACAGAGCCCTCAGCTGTAGTGATAAAATTCCTCTGAACCTTTACCTCACGTATTTCATTGTTTTTCCTGCCATCAGGTCTCATTCATCCTCCATATTCCGAAGCACCAATAATCATTTAATTTCTATGCGTTAACTATTAATTACCGACTGCTATTTTCTCTATATGTTCTATCTTATTATCAAGAAATCTTTCGCCGACCATTACAAATCTCTCAGGTGAATCAGTTACATAAAACTCTCTTAGCGTTTCTCCTGTCTGTTGCCTTTTCAAATTAATAATTTCAAGAATTGCTTTTATCTCCTGTGCTACTTCAATTGCCGAATCTATAAGTTGTACATTTTCACCTATAACCAGAGATATAACCCTTTTGAGTAATGGATAATGGGTGCATCCAAGCACAAGGGTATCTATAGAGTTGTTTTTCATTTCCTTAAGGTATCTCTCGATGATCAGGGTAACAATATCTCCATCCGTCCACCCCTCCTCTACAAGAGGTACAAACAAAGGACAGGCAAGGCCAAATACCTCTATATCCTTATCAATAGACTTAATCGCTCTGGTATAAGCATTACTCTTTATTGTTGCTTCCGTACCGATAACACCGACCTTTTTATTTCTTGTTGCTTTCATGGCAGCTTTTACTCCTGGTTCAATAACTCCGACAACTGGAATTGATATGCTGCTTTTAATGGCTTCGAGACTGACAGAAGATGCGGTATTACAGGCAACGACGAGGAGTTTAATATTTTTTGAAAACAGGAATTTTGTGTTTTCAAATGAATATCTGGTAACTGTTTCCGGTGACCTTATTCCGTACGGAACCCTTGCGGTATCACCTAGATAAATAGTATCCTCATCAGGTAATTCTTTTATTATTTCCTTTAAAACGGTGAGTCCACCTATCCCCGAGTCAAAGACTCCGATCGGTCTGTCTTTCTTACTCATATTCATTAGAAACCATACCTTTTAAAGGATAGATGAGATAAAGGTGGCCTCCGAGTGTCTCCACCTCCCTTCCTTCGATAAGGATTTTTACATTTTCAACATCCTGTATATTCGAAATAAGGCTCTCGTAAAGACCCTTGAGAAGGTAAAATTCTGAAAGAGCGTCACCCTGGAAATTCCTCCTGAAATCATCTGAGAGATCAACATAGAGTATTCTCTCTACATCTTTATAAAGGCCGAGGAGTTTTACTCCTTTCGGTATGTTTGATGTCATTCCACCCGCAGGGCCTTTAAGAAATTCTTCCACTGTAGTCTGGGCGATTGCTATTTGTGCATCCTTCCTCGGAAGCCTTCTATCCTCAAATTGAAGACGATTACCTACAGGATAATAAATTCTTAAAGAAAAAAGATCTTCTGTCTTCGTTTGTGCTTCAAGTTTCTCCTCTCCAACAGGTTTGTTTTTAGAAAAGATTTTCGAGAAATAAAAATATCCCCCTACAACGCCTCCAGAGAAAAGTAACACAAATAGGAGGATGATAGACAGTCTCTTTATATTCATCCTGCTCTCTGTTTCACTTTCTTTTTTAGTCACTGTTTCTCAGTTCTCATTTTTAAAATTCTATTGCCCATATGCTGCAATTCCATTAACAATTGAATTTATCAGTCTCGTCTTCGTCTGCAGGTCATAAACCATAAATTTTGGTGAGGGGAGTTCGATTATTGCAGAAAGTGCACCTGTAGAGTTAATGAGAGGAAGAGGCATACTCCTGTAAACAACATTCACTTTGAACTCATCCTTTATTGCTTTTCCAATACTCTCTGAAAGAGCCTTGCTTTTCCCCATATATTTTTTCTGTCTCAATGAGAGGCTGTAAGAGTCAACAACTTCGTCTATGCCCTGATTTTCGAGAACGGGAATATAAAGAATAAAATTTTCAGACATCGAGGAATGGAAACTGATAAATACATCAGGGGCTTTTTGGTTCACAAACTTGATTCTCTCAATAAGCGGCATATACTGATCAACCTTCCGTGTAAGGAATACCTTTTTACCCTTTTTTGAAAGAATTGTATTTAAATCTTTCACCAGATCCAGGCTGATATCTTTCTCCCTCATATCTCCAGAGACCATTCCAAAATCATAGCCTCCATGTCCTGCATCAAAAACAAAGACCTTAGAAAGGATGGGTGCAGATTGCTTTTCTCCCTTTTGAATATCGAACACAATCCTTGCAGGAGAAGAGAGTCTTGAGATTTTTATCTCACTCTGTTTTTCCAGCTTGATTACCAATAATTTATCCTCTGATACGATATCAAGGGGGAAATTTTTCTGGGAAAGAAGATTGAACGGTCCGGGGAACTTTACCTTTATCTGAGATGGCAACGTCACAGCCTCGGTTTTTTTTAGAAATGTTTCCTCAGCCTCAAGCACAATGCGCATCTGACCTTCCTGTTTGCTGAATTTGAGCAAGACCTCTTTAGTCTGCTGGGCAGAGAGGGAACCAGCCATAAGAGCTACGGCTAAGAATATAAAAAAAACCTTTTTCACCTGAAAATTGTTTTTCTCCACTATAAATAATAAATAGTATAAACAGAAGATGTCCCGATATACATCAGGATTGTGAAAAAATTTTAACGCAACTAATTGGTGGAGGCGGCGGGAATTGAACCCGCGTCCGAAAGTACTACTCACAGGCTTCTACATGCTTATTCTGCTTTTTACCTTTGGATAATGAACCGCCAGCAGACGGGCTTTTCATTATCCTATCTCCTTTGTTCTCACCTTAAGGTCAGAAGAAATCCCTTAAGGCCAGCCTGCTATCCGACACTATCCTCGAAACACAGGCAATCTCAAGGTAGTGTGCTGCATTAATTATGCAGCGAGTGCCAGTTCGTTGTTGGCTTTTATATGTGTTTCCGCCTTTTTGCGTGGTGACGGAACCACGGCATGCTACCTGAGCCTCATAACCCCCGTCGAGTCCTTTCGCCCCCAACTCAAAACTATATAATAGTATAACATATAAAATCTTTTGACCTCAGATTATATAGGACAAAGTCAGATGCTCAATTTTGTCCGTCCTGTGGAGTTACTATTAAAGAGCACGACGAAGAAAATCATTCTTCATTGAAGATTGAAACTCTACAATCTACTTCTGTCGGCTTTTCATTGCCCTTTCTATGTCCCTTTTTGCTTCTCTCTCCTTTATCGTCTCCCTTTTTTCAAAGAGCTGTTTGCCTTTTGCAAGACCTATTTCTACCTTGGCAAAAGGCCCTTTAAAATAGAGCTTCAACGGAATAAGTGTAAATCCCTTTACCGCTGTCTTGCCCCTCAGCCTTTCTATCTCCTTTCTGTGCAATAGAAGTTTTCTCGTCCTTAAAGGGTCATGGTTCATTATATTCCCATGACTATAAGGACTAATATGACAGTTGAGGAGAAAAACCTCTGAGTCTTTCACCATCACATAACTATCCTTAAGATTCACCTTTCCTTCCTTAAGAGCCTTTACTTCTGTTCCTAAAAGTGCCATCCCTGCTTCTATGGTTTCTTCAATATGGTAATCGTGATATGCCTTTCTGTTCTTGCAAACAACTTTCATGTATATATAATTTTACTATTTTCTATGGCCTGCCCACACAAAAATATTTAAACCCGTTATCCCTAAGTCTCTTTGGTTCATAGATGTTTCTAAAATCAAAGAAATATGGCTCTTTAAGAAGTTTCCTGAGTCTCTCAAGTTCAAGGTTTCTGAACTGGTTCCATTCTGTCATAATCACCAATGCATGAGCACCCTTTGCAGCCTCGTATGGGTCCTTGCAGTATGTTATTAGCTTAGAGCTTAGAGCACGGAGCTTAGAGTCGTTTGCTATTAACTCATTGCTCTTAGCTATTAGATCCAGGCTCCTAACAACAGGGTCATACGCCCTGATCTTTGCTTTCTCTGTCAAAAGTCTTCTGATTATATACAAAGAGGGTGCGTCACGGATGTCATCTGTATTCGGTTTGAAAGAAAGTCCTAGAATTGCAATCGTCTTTTCTTTGAGCACTCCCATTGCATCCTTGATTTTTTTGGCCATAATTTCCTTTTGCTTTTCGTTAGCCCTGACTACTGCATCAACGACGCTTAGCTCAACATTTTGTTCTTCTGCCATCTTTAAAAGTGCCTTTGTATCCTTTGGAAGACAGGAGCCACCATAGCCTGGTCCAGGATGGAGAAATTTTGAGCCTATCCGCATGTCAAGGCCCATGCCCTTTGCAACCATGTGGACATCTGCACCAACCTTCTCACAGAGGTTTGCAATCTCATTGATAAATGAAATCTTCGTTGCAAGAAAAGAGTTGGAGGCATATTTGATAAGCTCTGCAGTTTTGATGTTTGTTATCACAAAAGGTGTTTCTATAAGGTAGAGAGGTTTGTAGAGGTCCTTCATTATCGCAATCGCCTGCTGACTATTTGCACCAATAATAACCCTATTTGGCCTCATGAAATCTTCTATTGCAGAGCCCTCCCTTAGAAACTCCGGGTTTGAAACTATATCAAAATGAACCAGTTCCTTAAGGTTTCTCGAAACTATCTCCCTTATCCTGTCACCTGTTCCGACAGGGACAGTACTTTTTGTGACAATAATCTTGTATCCGTTCAAATTTGCAGCTATTTCCTTAGCCACATCTTCGATGTATTTCAGGTCTGCTGAGCCATCACCCCGTGGAGGCGTACCCACAGCTATGAATATCGCCAGGGAAGAATCAACTGCTTCTGCTACATCTGTAGTAAAAGTGAGCCTGCCTTCCTTAAGGTTTCTCTGTACAAGCTCTTCAAGACCTGGCTCATAAAAAGGTACTTTGCCTTTTTTCAAAGATTTTATCTTCTTTTCGTCCTTGTCTAAGCATGTGACAAATAATCCAAATTCGGCAAAACAGGCTCCTGTGACAAGGCCGACATAACCAGTTCCAATTATTCCTATGTGCATCTATCCTCCCATATTATCTAAAAATCAACCAGTTAATTTTATTACTATTTGACAGCATTTTCACCAGTGTTGTCAACAACATAAGAAAAATGATAATTCTGTAAAACTTACACGATTCAAGGATTAATATCAGGGGGAACATTTTAAAGATATGCTCTTTAACTCCTCACAATAGAGACCTGGGAGTTGCATGAATTTTACAATGAAAACAGGGCAGATTCACAATACCTCGTGTATTTTATCAATAACCATTTTTGGTGTCACTATAGTGAGACATGCTTGCTTTTCTGGATGAATGCACTTGTCTTGTCTGCACATCCTGCACGGAATCGTACTTATATCGAACAGTGCTTTTTTCTCCGTCCATGGTCCACAATGCTTTGACAAGGTAGGCCCATATATACCTATTACAAATAATCCTGTGGCTGCTGCTATATGAATCGGAGCTGAATCATTACCAATAAACAAATCGCTGAACTTACATAACGCAGCAAATTCTATAAGATTAAGCTTGGTTGATACGATATCCGGTGGTTTTTTCAGCCTTTTCAGTATATCCTGAATGATATTGTCTTCGTGAGGCCCTCCTATCAAAAAGATTCTATACTGCCCGGCTACTGAACTGATAACCTCTGCAAATTTCTCAACTCCCCATTGCCTTAGCTCTGTCCTTGTACCAGGATGAACGATGATGGCTTTCTTATCTTTTGTTTTTAACACACTGAATATCTCGGTTATTTCTTTTATTGCACTGTCAGGGACATCGATAGTCAATCTCCTATCGTATATCTTAAGCCCGGAATCGGTAAGGGCCTGAAGATAATATTCGATCATATGCGGGTTTTTATAATCATTCCACCGAAACGTCTCTGTAAGCAGGAATCCTCTCCACCAATTATCGGATTTAAAACCAACTCTTGTTTTAGCTCCCGAGGCAAAACCGATGATCGTAGGTCGGTCAGAATTTGAAAGGATAAAAACTGTATCAAAATTCCTTCCGCGGATTTCTTTTAAGAAATATATGAATTTAAAAAATCCTCTTTTACCTCTCATCTTCTCTCTTTCAAAAGCAATTACTTCAGACAACTCAGGCATGAGTTCTAAAAACACTTCGCCACCCTTATTCACCAATGCTGAGATAGTTGCATCGGGCAGATTCATCTTTAAATTTTTTATAAATGGATACATCCAGATAGCGTCTCCGATATATCTCATGTTGATCACCAGTATATTTTTAGTATCATTTAACATTTCGAGATAGTATTCGCCAAAGTAACAAGTTCATCAACTGCCTTTTCTACAGTATAGGGAGACTTCAAAGGAGAGGATTGTAATTGATTTTGTTTCCACCTCTCGATGTATGCTTCAAGTCCTCTTTTTATAGCCAGCTCATCATCTGCCTGAACCACTATATGTCCCATTCCCTCAAGCATACTTCTCAGTTCATCGTTTCGATACACAAGGGCGAGAATAGGTCTTCCTGTATGCAGATATTCATAAACCTTTGATGGTATTGTCTCAAAAGAAACGTCATCGGTGTTCTGTACAAGGAGCAGCACATCAGCTTTATACATGAAATCCATAGCTTCCTGCCTCTGCACTTTGCCTTTCACGTTGAGTATCTCCCTGTAAGGGAATTGTTCTATCTGTTTGCTCACATTTCTGCTATTGTTTCCGTAAAGATGAAGCCTGAAGTAATTAGGCAGGTCTGGAGACTCACGGAACAATGCAACCAATGCCTTAAAAATATAATCTAAATTCCTGCTTCCGCCAAGAGAACCAAAATGTACGATATTGAATGCCTCTTCATGACTATGTGGTGTCATGTTTTCACGGGGAACTGCACCTGCATATATCGCAAATGATTTTTTGCTGTTATTATTTCTTTCACAGGCATTCTTTGCAGCTTGCTGCGTTAGGAATACAGCCGCATGTGCTGTCTTGAAAATTAATCGTTCAATTCCTTTTATAAAATGTCTCTCAAGTCTACCGGGTGCTGCATACTGATGTACAAGAGGGTCTTGAAATTCGGCAACGTGCGGTATCTTTGTAATAAAAGATGCAACCATTGCAGCAATGTGTGCGCTCACAGGCCCGCCAGTGCTGTAGAGCACAGCAGGTCTTTTTTTTATGGCCAACAGGATAGCAGCAATTGACGCTGTGATAAACCATGACCATGTCGAGTCAAGTCTAAGGAATATCTTTTCTATAAAATAAAACGGATAAACAGGCAAAAGAAAAAGCGTTTCCCAGAATTTAAACAAGAACTTTCCCCTTGTTTTTCTTCTTAAAAAATATCTCACCTCATATCTGATGCCTGATGGTGCAGGGGTAGGTATTCTTCTATGAATCAGATCCTCGTAATGTGCTCCGCAAGGTGAACTGAGAAGGCTGATATCAATTCCCTTTTGTGTGAAAAAAGGGAGCCTGTCATCAATGTGATGAGAAGGGGCCATTGCATCAATATTGGCAAAGTAGGAAATTATAAGCCATCCGTCTTTCATCTTTGCTGTTTTACTGCAACGGTAACGAGTAAATATCCACCAAAAATTTTCATTAAGAAATCTTTTGAAAATGGAAAAAGAAAGAATTTTACTATGCTCCTCAAATGTTTGGACACATACGAAAGATATGAGAGGTTTTCTTTAAAACAAATGGGATATTCTCTCAGGACCATAAGTCCTGCACCTCTACATCCATCGCCAAGACTTTTTACGGGAAATTCAGGTCCATAAGGCCATTTGCCTTTCTGTTCAGCATATTTTTTCCCAATAACATAAAAAATTGCTCCTGCATAAGGGTTAAAGGTTATGAACTGCCCTGTAGTCCTGATTATCTTTGTGATACCCTGAAGCGCCTTTAACTGAAATGCCTCTTCGAAATGCTCCATTACACCTGCATTCCATACAATATCAAATGTTGAGTCTTTGAATGGCAAATCAAAAATATCACCATGAGTAAACGTAGCGTGTACATTCTTTGTAGCGAAATGTTTTTTGGCTATCTGAAGTGCTTCCAGCGAAATATCGAGCAAATAGACATCAGCACCGAGCTCTGCCATCTTTGCAGAGATAATGCCTCTCCCGCATCCTGCTTCTAACACTCTCTTTCCCTTCAGAGAACCACAGATTTCCACAAGTTCTGATATGATAGCCTCTGACATCTCATCAAGATAAACTTCATTCCCTCTTTGCTGAGCCCAGTAATGCTGCCATACTTCTTTCACTCTTTCTCTCACCATGTGTCTGTTCACTCTATTGCAGTAATTTCTTTATTGTAGTTCTAATCCTCATTGAAGACTTCCCATCTCCATAAGGGTTTCTGCGTTTTGCCATTTTATTGT
>JBGPQS010000033.1:0-9033 GCA_041489235.1 Thermodesulfovibrionia bacterium | reverse complement strand
ATAATTCATAAACTATAGATTTGAGGACAGGATATGGCATCTTCGCTCATTCTCGACAAACATCCTGTTTGTCTCCGAGGCTTTTGCCTGTTCAGACATCCTGTCTGAACTATCACCAAAAGAAACCGCTCAAATACCATATCCTATCTGTTTCGATGATATTTATGAATTATCTGGGTTAGAGGATAACCAATCTCCAAATTAAAATAACCAAATGTTTAAATGGCAAATGAACAATGAGGGGCTTTTGGCGTTTGGTTATTGATAATTTACAGCGATAGATGTACACAGCGGATGACATAAAAGAGATAGAAACAAATCTTGAAGTAACAGTGCGGTTTCTCTCAGAAAAGATTGGGCAAAGGAGTTATCAAGATTTAGAGCGACTTGAGAGGGCTGCCCAGTATATTGAAGAAAAAATCCGCTCTTTTGGGTGCGATGTAAAAAGACAGACATTTAACTATACAGGAAATAATTATCACAACATTACAGGAGAGGTAAGGGGGAGATGGAGACCAGGTGAAATTCTCGTCATAGGTGCACACTATGACACGGTATTTGGTACACCAGGCGCTGATGACAACGCGAGCGGAGTTGCAGGCTTGCTCGAGCTCATAAGACTGACTGTCATAAAACCTTCTTCAAAGACAATTCGATTCGTTGCGTTTACCCTCGAAGAACCACCTGTATTCAGGACACGACATATGGGGAGTTATATATATGCAAAGAGTCTTAAAAAAGAAAAGGTAAAGGTTGAAGGTATGATATCCCTTGAGATGATTGGTTATTACTGTGACAGGGAAGGCTGTCAGTACTATCCGTTCCCATTCTTTAAGTGGTTTTATCCGGAAAAAGGAAACTTTATTGCATTTGTAGGGGATATTTCATCAAAGGCGTTTACAAAAAAGGTAAAAAATGCATTTATGAAAGCATCAACATTTCCAGTGGAGTCCATCAACACGTTATCCATTGTTCCTGGTGTTGACTTTTCTGACCACGCATCGTTCTGGGATTTTGGCTATCAAGCGTTCATGATTACCGATACTGCATTTTATAGAAATCCTCACTATCACTCTGCAGGAGATACGGCGAATACGCTTGATTATAAAAGGATGGCTTTGTTAATCTGCGGGCTTAAATCTGCTCTTACTCCTTAACCCTCCTGACATCTGCTCCAAGCCTGAGGAGCTTCTCTTCCATCTTTTCGTATCCTCTCTTAAGGTGATAAAGCCTGAGTATTGTTGTTTCCCCTTTTGCCGCAAGCGCTGCGATAACAAGTGATGCACTTGCCCTTAAATCAGTCGCCATTAAAGGAGCGCTTTTGAGCTTTTCAATTCCTCTCACTGTTGCAGTTCCGCCTTCTACAGTGATATCAGCTCCCATCCTCCTCAGTTCTGCAACATGCATAAACCTGTTTTCAAAGATCGTCTCTTTGATGATGCTTGTCCCGTCAGCAATGCTCATAAGTGCCATAAATTGTGCCTGCATATCTGTTGGAAAACCGGGATATGGCCTTGTCTTCACATCAACAGATTTCGGTCTGGAGGGTCCAAGTACACGTACACCATCTGACACTTGCTCAAATACAAGACCTGCCTCTTTAAGCTTCAGCATCGGGGCATCAAGATGATCCATCCTGCATCCTTTAATTAAGATGGTGCTGCCTGTGATACCCGCGATCGTCATAAACGTTCCTGCTTCAATCCTGTCAGGAATAATTGAGTAGTGTATAGGCTTCAGTTCATCAACTCCTTCTATCTCTATGATGCTCTCACCTGCACCTTTAATCTTTGCACCCATTGTGATAAGAGCATTTGCGAGATCTACTATCTCAGGCTCCCTCGCAGCGTTCTCCAAAAATGTTGTGCCTTTTGCAAGAGCTGCAGCCATCATCAGGTTTTCAGTACCTGTGACTGTTGGTATATCGAGATAAATGGATGCACCTGTAAGTCTCTTTGCTTTCGCAATGACATAGCCTGATTCGAGTTGTATATCTGCACCCATTTTTTTGAGACCCATCAGATGGAGATTTATAGGTCTCTCACCGATCGCACATCCTCCGGGAAGCGATAGCTTTGCTTTACCGAATCTCGCAAGTAATGGCCCGAGTACAAGGATTGATGCACGCATTGTTCTCACAAGGTCATAGGGAGCTTCAAATATGCGGATCTTTTCTGTACGTATAAAAGCTTTTTTCTTTTCATAGTGAAACTCTGCACCAAGATACGTGAGCAGTTTACCAATAGTAATTACATCCTTCAAATCAGGAACCATACTCACCGTACCAGATCCAGAGGTGAGAAGTGATGCTGCTATTATAGGAAGGGCTGCATTTTTTGAACCACTTATCTCGACTTCGCCTTTAAGTTTCTTGCCACCACGAATAATAAGTTTATCCACAGCGATACTCCTTCATTGTCCGTTCCTTATTTTATAAGTTTCTTCAATAGATTATAACAGATTAAAGTCTGCGAAGGCTTAAGGAGTTACTATAAGACCCTTTGTTATTTGAAGTGAAAATAGAATAAAATTATACAAAATCGTTTAGCTAAGAAAGGAGGCAAAAGAATGGTTATGAGAATGCTGACTTTGTATGTGTGTGTTACAATGATTTTTATTTCAGTTGGCTGTACCCAGTCCGCAAAGCAGGTGACATAGATGTGGAGAATGCCCGTTTGATTTATCAGGCCCGGGTGAAAACAGAAAATGTCGAAGGCCAGGTATATCTTGAAATGTGGTGTCATTTCCCAGGTAAGGGCGAGTTCTTTTCTCGGGGGTTACAGACCCCTCTCACTGGTACTACAGACTGGACAACAGAGGAAACCCCGTTCTTTTTGATAAAAGGTGAAAATCCTGACAATGTGAAACTCAATCTGTTTATCAATGGCAAGGGCACAGCATGGATTGACGATATTCGTCTTCTGAAAGGGCCACTCCAGTAATAAGGAGTAAAGCTCACATCTTAAGAGGCATTAATTACTGTGATATATGCGAGGGCAGACATGCCTCAAAGATTTTACAAAGCGATAATTTATCGTAACCCAGATCAAGATATGAAGGTTTCAGCAAGCAGAACTGACTTTCGCTTACTACGATATTTTTCGACAGTTCTAATCTCCTTCCGCTACAGCCTCGAAACTCATCCCGAAAGCTTTCGGGATTCAAACAGTCGATGCTATGGCCGCTCCAGTTCGCTAAGAACTGTTACAGAAACCCCGAATCAAGTTCGGGGTCTGATGCCGCTCAAGTCAACTCTGCTTATCATGCAAAATTAAGGTAAACTAATGAGTATGGATGTTACACTCGACACTATTAGGGACATAAAACTATATCAGTCAAGAACAGGATACCGTTTTTCTGTAGATGCTCTTCTTCTCTATGACTTCGTAAACCTCCGGAAAGTAAACGGTATTGCTGATCTTGGATCCGGGTCAGGAATTGTAGGAATTTTGCTTGCAAAGAAATATCCTGATGCAGAGCTTACCCTTTTTGAGATTCAGAATAGCCTTGCCATGCTCGCAGAGAAAAATATTGTTTTAAATTCGCTTGAAGATAGGGTAAAGGTGATTAAAACAGATATTAGAGAGATAAAAAACGTTGACTCATCGCCAGTCATTCCCCGCTGTTTTGATCTTGTTGTATCAAACCCTCCTTTCAGAATTCTGAAGAGTGGTCGTATCAGTGCAGAGGAAGAAAAGGCTATTGCAAGACATGAGATAAAACTAAAGCTTCATGAGCTTGTCAATGCGGCATCCTATCTCTTGAAGGCAAAAGGCAGGTTCTGTATTGTGTATCATCCTCACAGGCTTTCAGAACTTATGGAGCTTTTGAAAAAGAAAGATCTGGAGCCCAAAAGGTTACGATTTGTGTATTCGCATTTTTTATCAGAAGCAAAGATGGTTTTGCTGGAATCTGTAAAGGGAGGAAGGATGGGGATGAAGGTAGATAAGCCACTTTATATCTATAAGAAAGACGGGAGTTACACAGAAGAGATGGAGAAAATATATAATCCAGAATAGGAGTTTTTTATGGACCAGCTTGAAAGTTTTCTCACCTATGTGTCGGTAGAGAAGGGACTATCAAGAAACACTATTGCAGCATATTCGACAGACCTCAGAAAGTTTCAGGAATTTCTCTTATTAAGAGACAAAGATTTTGTTTCATTCTCCAGGGCAGACATAATTGATTTTATTGAAAGGCTCGGGAATGAGGGGTACTCTGTATCGAGTATCTGCAGGATTATATCTTCAATCAAGAGTTTATGCAAATATCTCATCATTGAAAATGTGATAAAGGAAGACCCGTCAGAAAACATGCAGGCACCGAAAAAGTGGGAGAGACTTCCAAAAGCACTCAGTATTTCTGAAATCATGTCCTTTTTCGAAGTTGATCCATCTCTTAAGCACTCCGGTCCTACCACGATAAGGGACCATGTAATGATTGAACTGTTGTATTCTTCAGGCCTGCGTGTGAGCGAGCTGGTGTCACTTAAACAAGAGGATGTGAATTTAGAGGCAGGGTTTTTAAAGGTTTTAGGAAAGGGTTCAAAAGAAAGAGTGGTACCTGTTAATACACGGGCGATAAAAAAGCTCAAAGGTTATATAAATCAGCAAAGGCAGGAGATTCTGAAAAAGAGGCAGTCTCCGTATCTTTTTGTGACAGGAAGAGGGAGGCCAATGACAAGACAGCGTTTCTGGCAGACAATAAAGGCATTGGGCAGGAAGCGGGGGATCGAGATTTCACCACATACTCTACGACACTCCTTTGCCACACATCTGCTTGAAGGTGGGGCTGACCTCAGGTCTGTACAGAAGATGCTTGGCCATTCTGATATATCGACAACCCAGATTTATACAAAGGTGACAACTGACAGGATAAAGAAGGTTTATGAAAAACACCATCCAAGAGCTTAACCAAAGATTATCTACAAGCTATGTTTAGAGAGGCAGTACATAGTATTTTCACTCATTCTCGATCCCGATATGCATCGGGACCTCCGAGGTAGTCGCATCGACTAAATCCGCTCTAATACTATGTCCTGCCTGTTTTCAATTCGCATTGTAGATAATGTATCATGAAAAACAGTGACAAGTGATGAGTTTTTATTTTATACTTTTTACTCATAGTTCATTATTTATTACTCAATTATTTTTTATAACGTGGAGGTAATAATGCCTAATAAATTAAGTGTACCCGAGCTTTATAAGTACTGTGACCCCAATGTGTTTACTTTTAGTACAACCGATGAGCTTAAAGCTTTTACAGGGACTGTAGGTCAGGAAAGGGCATTGAGTTCCATTGACTTCGGTCTCAGTCTTGACAGCATGGGATTTAATATCTTCATTTTAGGTGAAAATGGCACAGGCAAGATGACGACAATCAGGTCAATTCTTGAACAGAAGGCAAAGGACGAACCGGTCCCCCAGGATTGGTGCTATGTATATAATTTTAAAGACCCTGATGCGCCGTTGACTGTTTCTCTTGACCCTGGGAAGGCAGTGCTATTTCAGAAGGATATGGAAGAACTCATCAAGATACTGAAGGTTGAAATTCCAAAGGTTTTTGATTCAAAAGAATATGAGAAACAGAAAAACAAGATTGTAGAAGAGGCTCAGAAAAAACAGAAAGAAACCTTTGCCAGTATTGAAGAGGAGGCCCGGGAGAAAGGTTTTTCAGTTCGGAAGACAGTGAGTGGTTTAATGATTATACCTGTAAAAAAGACAGGAGAACCGCTGACTGAAGAGGAATATGAACTCCTTGATGAAGGGACAAGGAAGAAGATAGATGAAATAGGAAAGATTCTTCAAGAGAAGCTTAATGATATGGTACGTGTCATAAGGGAAAGCGAAAAAATAGTGAAGGAAGCAATTGCAAAGTTTGAAAAAGAAACGGCTCTCGCTGAAGTGGGCCATTTTATAGATGAAGTCAAGAACAAATATAAGGAACATGAGAAGATTACCGCATATTTCGATAGCGTAAAGACTGATATCCTTGAACACCTTGACGACTTTACTGCTCCGGAAGAGCAGGCTCCTGCATTGCCCTTTATGAAGCTTCCAAAAGCAGAACCCGCATTCACGAGATATACCGTGAATGTACTTGTGAATAATGAAGCGTGTAAAGGTGCACCCTGTGTATTTGAGAGTAATCCGACCTATTATAATCTCTTCGGAAGGATTGAGCATAAAATACAATATGGAATCGCACTTACTGATTTTTCGATGATCAAAGGAGGCTCGTTGTACAAGGCAAATGGTGGTTATATTGTTATCAATGTTCTTGATCTCCTGAGAAATATCTTTGCATACGATGCATTGAAAAGAGCGATCCGTAATAGAGAGCTGAAGATAGAGGATGTGTGGGAACAATACAGGCTCATATCAACAATAACCCTCAGGCCTGAAGCGATACCACTCAATGTCAAGGTGGTTCTTGTAGGAAACCCCTATTTGTATTATCTCCTCTATAACCTTGATGAAGAGTATAGAGAATTATTTAAGGTGAAGGCTGATTTTGACAGCAGGATGGACAGAACAGATGAGAATGTTCAGAAATATGCCGCGTTTGTTGCAACGAGGTGCAGTGAAGAAAAACTCCTTCCCTTTGACAGGACAGGCGTTGCAAAAACAGTAGAGGTTGGTTCGAGGCTCGCAGACCATCAGAATAAACTTTCCTCAAGGTTCAGTGAAATTACTGACATTATAAGGGAGTCAAGCTACTGGGCATCAAAAGCGAGTAGTCATGTGGTCACAGAAGAGCATGTCAATAAGGCGATGGATGAACGGGTATTCAGAACAAACAGGATTGAAGAACGCTTAAGGGAGATGGTCTTGGAAGGGACTATTATTGTTGATACTGAAGGAGATAAAGTAGGGCAGGTTAATGGTCTCGCGGTAATCGACCTGGGCGATTATAGTTTCGGGAAGCCCTCAAGGATTACTGCGAAGGCGTATGCAGGTAAGGCAGGTGTGGTGAATATAGAACGCGAGATAAAGATGAGTGGCAAGATACATGAAAAAGCCATACTTATCATCACCAACTATCTCGGGAGTAAATATGCAACGAAGAAACCAATAAGCCTTTCAGCATCTATCACATTTGAGCAGCTCTATGACATGGTTGAGGGTGACAGTGCCTCATGTGCAGAGCTCTATGCACTTCTGAGCAGTATCGCAAATATTCCCTTAAAACAGACTATTGCGATTACTGGTTCGATGGATCAGAACGGAGATGTTCAGCCTATTGGTGGTGTCAATGAAAAAATAGAAGGGTTCTTTGATTTGTGCAGGTTAAGGGGACTTGATGGGAGCCACGGGGTCATCATACCGAAAAGAAATGTGAAGCATCTCATGTTAAAAAATAATGTCGTTGATGCAGTAAAAGAAGGTAAATTTACCATTTACCCCATCGACAGGGTTGAAGAAGGTCTTGAAATACTCACAGGGTTACCTGCAGGTGAACCAAAGGAAGATGGAACATATCCAGAGGGCACGGTGAATTATCTTGTGGTCAAACGTCTCACAGAAATATCAGAGGCGGTCAAGGAAAAGAAAGAGGAAGAAAAAGAAAAGGATACATGAAAAAGGTCTATGACTCGTAGAGCGGTATGGCTGGTTGAAGCCGGTTTATTGATTATTCTGTCTATACCGTTCATCGTTTTACCATTAGGATTTTCAATGAAGGTCGGGGAACTACTCGGCCTTTTGCTTTTCTATGCATGGGGAAGCAGAAGAAAGATTGCGATAGAAAATATGAGAAACTCTCAATTGTCTCGAGCGATAGTTGTCTCGGAACCGGTAGAAAAAATAATCAGGGATAGTTTTAAAAACTTCGGGAGGTCATTGATAGAAGTCATAAAAATCTATTATGGTTCTGGTAAAAAGATAATAGATTCTGTAAATTTTGAAGGCGTTGAACATTTCAACCATGCACAATCAAAAGGTAAAGGAATTTTATTATTAACTGGCCACTGTGGCAACTGGGAGCTTCTGGCAATCATGGCATCTGTAAGGACCTCTCCTATCTCAATTGTCGCAAGACCAATTAATAATCCTTATATCAATAAAATTGTTGAGGGTGCGAGAAAGAAATATGGGAACACAGTGATTTACAAGCAAGGTGCGCTCAAATCTATCATTACCACATTGAGAGATAACGGATGTGTGGGCATACTGATGGACCAGGCAGTAATACCTGATGAGGGATATGTGATAGATTTTCTCGGCAGAGGTGCATGGACAACAAAGATGCTTGCCCTCATCGCAAGGAAAACAGGTGCAGCAGTGGTGCCTGCATTCATCCATCGAACTGACAATGGCCACAAAATAAAAATATATCCAGAAGTGGAATTATCAGAGAGTGATGAGAAAGAAACTGCATTACGTGAAGATATGAAGAAATTTTCAGGTTTTATTGAAGACTACATTAGAGAACACCCTTCAGAATGGCTCTGGATCCACAGGAGGTGGAAGAGGGTGAATGAGAACATTTCATAGTGAGTTGTTAGGCACTTTTTTGATAATGTGAAACGTACCAATCTATAAATGGTCGCTGTACCTATTTATCCACAGGACGCAACCCTAATTTCAAACTATCTGGTGTGAAATTCAAAGACAATATACTTAGCTACTGCTGTGCCCGGGTTTTGCATTCCATGGGGTTTTCCTGCAGCGTAGAAGATCACACTATAAGGACCCACGCATTCGCCAAGTGTCTCGACTTCCCCTTCCAGGATGACAATAGCCACATCATAAATATCGGCGTGAGGCTTATAGCCGGCTCCGGGCGTGAGAGTAGAAGTATGGCAGTGAAGTTTCTGCAGATAAGCTGTTGGGCCTTCAAATACTAGGCGCGGAGTAAATCCATATTTAATCTCGAAATCCTTCTCAGGGTGTAACATGCTAAAATGTCTAACAGCGAGCTCTGATTTCTTCTTTTTCACGCCAGCATGCCATTTAAACATCAGGTAGGTTGCCGGTGTCTCGCTCGTTGTTTGAAGCGTATGGGCAAAGTTTGACGGATAGTAGACGAATT
>JBGPQS010000032.1:0-9045 GCA_041489235.1 Thermodesulfovibrionia bacterium | reverse complement strand
TCTTTGGTTTTCCCATGATAAGGAGCACTATTCCATTAAAATGATACCCGACACTTTCCGGCAGGTCATCAACCTTGGGGTTGAGTGTGAACATTACACCCATGCTTCCAGGTTTTGCTCCTGTTCTCTCCTCTACAAGCTCAGCCATCTCTGCTAAAGGAACAATTTTTCGGGCCTGCTCTACTGAAATACCTAATGCTGATGCGAGGTTTGCATCAGGGTCAGCATCAACAGCGATAACCCTTTTCCCTTCTGCCGCAAAAAGATGGCTTAAGAGAGAAGCAAGTGTGGTTTTACCAACTCCACCCTTCCCTGTGATTGCTATTTTCATACCAGAGAATATACCTTTTGATATAATATAATACATTATCATAGCAGAGTACTGAGAGGCATTAAAATTATTGATAAATCAATTTCTGCTAAAACAGAGAGAAAATAACACAGCATTGAAACCGTGTAGCTCTCATCAATTGCTGCGAAATAAAATTATTACATTCATTGTTCCCCTATTGATTGTCTTTTTGTTCCATGACTTCTTCTGGCCTGAAAAGCCACTTGCTACATTTGCTCAAGCTGATAAAGTAGTGGTGATTAAGAGTAAAAGATTGATGATGTTATTACAGAATGGCGAAATTTTAAAGACGTACAGGATTGCTCTGGGCAAACAGCCATTAGGCCATAAAATCCATGAGGGAGATCAGAAAACACCAGAAGGAAGTTATATTCTCAATTCAAGAAATCCAAAAAGCAAGTACCATTTATCCTTGGCTATTTCATATCCAAATGAATCAGACATTTTGAACGCTCAGAAGCGTGGAATGTCACCAGGTGGAAGTATAATGATTCATGGTTTATCTGAGGACTTAGCAAACCTTGGAAAATTGCACAGGACTCTGGACTGGACAAATGGATGTATTGCAGTGACTAATTCTGAAATTGAAGAAATCTGGCAACTTATTCCTGATGGAACACCTATAGAAATCAAACCTTAATACATTACATCAAACAAATTTTTTGCACGTTCTTTATCAAGTTCATTTAAAACAATATACTCTCCAAAAGCAGCTGTTTTATCTCCGCTAAGAAAATAGGCAATACCGAGATTAAAGTGTACCGAAGAATTTTTCGGGTCTATAGTTATCGCCTTCTTAAATGTATTGAGCGCCAGCGAATACTTGCCGAGAACGATATAGAGTGTGCCTAACTTATTATAAATTGACTGGGCATCCGGCTTAATTTTTATTGCCTTTGTATATGCGTCTATGGCCTCAGGATATTTGCTCAGTCTGTAATAATCCAGCCCAAGATTTACATACGCATCTCCGTAATCAGGTTTCATTATTATTGCCTGTTTGTATGCTTCTATAGCCTCTTTGTACATACTGCTCTGGTCATAGCTGGAACCAAGGAGAAAATATGATTCGGCACTATCTAATCTTATTTCCAGTCTTTCCATCATGTCAGGTTTACTCTGTCTTGAAGAAATATCACTCTCTTCACCAAGACTCGCAAGTCTCTGCCTCATCTTCCTTTGTTGTACTTTTCTATAGTCATTAAGCTGATTTGCAACATGCCTTATAGAAATTGCCCCATTATGACTCTGCTTCTTTTTCAAAGGCGATAGTGCAACAGCTATGACTTCACCTTTCATATTAAATACAGGGCTTCCACTATTTCTTTGAGTAACAGGCATGGTAATCTCAATAAAATTATCCTTTTCACGCACACTCTTTATCATACTGCCTGATATGATAGTTTCTAATCCTGATGGGCTTCCTATAACAAAAATGTTTTCTTTCTGCTTTGGTCTATAGTCAACAGCACGTTTGACTGCTGGAAGGTCTTTTGCTTTTATTGTCAATAATGCAAGATTATTTTTATAACTACAGGAGAATACGTCTTCCATAGGGAAATAAGTACCATCTTCCAGTTTGACCACAAGGCTATGTCCTACTTCTTTAAGCCATGTTGTGATCATAGAGCAGGTTGTTACAATAATTCCACTCTGGTCAACAATAAATCCATTTCCTGAAACAACCTGTTTTCCATTCCTGTCATTCACATAAACGGTAACAACTGCTTTTTTCTGTTTTACGACAACGTCAGGAATTTTTGCATCAGCACGTGAAACAACTAACGTTAAAAACAGGAAAATAGAAAGAGAAATAATTTTAAAAGTGGCTCTTTTCTTTCCCATCAATGAATAATTCATAGAAATATAATATTATAATTCAGTTAGATATAATTTTCCTAATACCATGATTCGAGACTCTAAGATATTATTTGTACTATTTCTCTGTTCGTTTTCAAGCCTTGCGTATGAGATAACTCTTACAAGAATATTTTCTATCTCACTCTGGTACCATTTTGCTTTCATGATAATAAGCATTGCCATGCTTGGCATCGGTGCAAGCGGTACCATATTATCACTTAATCTGAAACTGAGAAATCCATCTTATATCAGCATCTATAGCCTGTTACTCGGTATCAGTATATCTCTGAGCTGTCTCCTTTCAAATCAGATACCCTTTGACCCTGTGAGGCTCTCATGGTCAAGGATAGAGCTCTTTTATATCGGCCTTTACTACATTACTCTTTCGATACCTTTTTTCTTTGCAGGACTGATCATCGCTACAGCATTCTCCTCGATAAGTGAGAAATCAGGCCTGCTTTATGGCGCAGACCTCCTCGGTGCAGGTATGGGTTCTATGGGAATCCTTTATCTTATGTCTGTTACAGGACCTGACAATACTGTCTTTATCCTTTCTCTCATTGCTTTGTTCGCAGCATTCGTTATGGGTAAAAAACTGCTAAGAACAGCCTCTCTGGTTTTTATCATGCTCACTATTTTACTTATAATTTTTCATCCCGAATTTATCAACATCAGGATGTCACCGTATAAAGGTCTGCCGCTTGCATTGAGATATCCCGGTGCAGAACATCTCAAAACCTATTTTAGTCCCTTCTCAAAGATAGATACGTTTAAAAGCACTGCAGTGCGTTTCGCTCCTGGCCTGAGCCTTAAGTATCTCGACACATTACCTGAACAGATAGGACTTTCAACAGACGGAGGTAAATTAAATGCAATTACATCCACTGCTGATCGAAAATCCTTAGCATTTCTCCAATACCTGCCATCTGCCCTACCGTATGAAATACGTAATTCTCCCTTACCCCCTCCGCCTGAGGCGGATAAAGGGGGGATGGGTGGATTGGATGATGTATTAATCCTTGACCCGAAAGGTGGTCTTCAATGCCTTGTTGCAGAATATTATGGCTCTTTGAATATATATAAAATTGAAAGCAATCCATTATTAATAAAGGTCATAAAGAAAGATTTCAATGAATTTTCAGGTGGCATCTATTCTCAGAATACGAGGCAAGGACTTGGAAGGTCATGGTTAAGATCAGACGTTAAACAATTCGATATTATTGACATATCATTGATGGGAACAATATCCTCAGGTTCTTTCGGAATATCAGAGGACTACAGGTTTACTGTTGAAGGCTTCAAAGAATATTTACACCATCTGAGAGATGAGGGGCTTTTGAGCATCAACCTATTTATACTCCCACCGCCAAGAATAGAATTGAGACTCATGACCACTTTAATTGCCTCTATGGAAGAACTCGGGATAAAAGAGATACAGAAACATTTTGTTGCGTTCAGAAGCTGGGGAAGTATAGGTATCCTCGTAAAAAAGACCCCCTTTACCCTGAATGAAATAGAAGCGATCAAGAAGTTTTCAAAAGGCAGGAGATTTGATCTGATATACTATCCGGGCATCAGAGAAGTAGAGACTAATATCTACATTCGAATGCCTTCAAGCGAATACTTTACTGCATTTAAAAATATCCTCAACCCTGAAACACGTTTAAGGTTTACCCATGCTTATGTTTTTGATATAAGTCCTGTTCGTGACGATTACCCATTTTTCCATTATTACCTCAAACTTAAGAACATCAAAACAATCTATACCATTATGGGAGAAAAGTGGCAATACTTTATAGAAGAAGGTTTTATTCTCCCTGCAGTGTTCATACAGGTATTGTTTTTAAGTCTTATATTGGTCCTTTTACCGGCTTTTTCAAAAAAGTATGAAAATAATATTACTAATCCCTCCTTGCCCCCCTTTAGTAAAGGGGGGATGGGGGGATTTGATGACAAAGGAAAAAGTTTTCTTCCTTATTTCGCCTTTCTTGGTATCGGATTTATGTTTGTAGAAATATCTTTTATCCAGAAAATCATCCTCCCCCTTGAAAATCCATCCTATGCAGTCGCAACAGTCCTCACATCACTCCTCATAAGCTCAGGCATTGGGAGTCTATTAAGCCACAGGGTTTCAGGATTAAGAAATCCTGTTACCGCTCTTGTAATCACATTTCTTATTATTCTTTACAGTATATTTCTTCCTGCTGTCTCGGACATAATTTCTCCATATTCGATTTTAGTCAAGATTCCTTTAGTGTTCTTCATACTGATGCCGCTCGGTCTTCTCATGGGCATCCCCTTTCCCACAGGACTGAAAATTCTCGGCGAGAAAAATGAATTATTAATCCCATGGGCATGGGCAATTAATGGGTGTTTTTCAGTCCTTGCACCTATCCTGACTATCATGATAGCAATGGCAATGGGATTTAAGACGGTCTTATGGCTGGGCGCATTCGCTTATCTGATGGCATTTGTAACGTTAAAAAGGTTTGTGAGAAACTAAAAACAAATCTAATAATGAGCAGGATTGACTTGAGCGACATTAGAAATTTTTCGGTAATAGTTCTTAGCGAACTGAAGCGACCACAGCCTCGACTGTTTGAGTCCCGAACTTAGTTTCGGGATTAGAACTGTCGAAAAATATCGTTAGGAGCGAAAGTTAGTCCTGCTTTTATTGGTTTCCTCATCTTCTCTTCTGCACTTCCCCTATCATTGGCACAAAGGCTACTGACCCCATTTGCTCGACATTAAGCTCACCTTTTTTCTTTGTTGCAAGTGTCAATGTCTGATAATAGACTGTGCTCCCAAGAGGGACAATAAGTCTCCCCCCTTCTTTAAGTTGCTTAATTAAGGCGGGCGGGATATGGTTTGCTGCTGCAGTGATGATGATTGCATCAAATGGTGCATATTCCTCCCATCCAAAATAACCATCAGCATGTTTCACCTTCACATTTCTATAGCCAAGGTCTATAAGCCTCTTTGTTGCCATATCTGTGAGGGATTTCCTTACCTCAATCGTGTAGACTTCTTTTACTATTTCTGCAAGCACTGCTGCCTGATAACCAGAGCCTGTGCCTATCTCAAGTACCCTATCAGTATTTTTTAACCGTAATGCCTCTGTCATCAGAGCTACAACATAAGGCTGAGATATTGTTTGTCCTTCTCCTATTGGTAATGGATGATCTGCATATGCCTTTTCCTTTAAATGCTCATCTACAAAAAGGTGTCTTTGAACTTTTCCCATTACCTCAAGTACTTTCTTGTCCTTTACACCCCTCCCTTTAATATCCTTGTCAACCATCATCTGCCGCTTTTGTGCATAAAGGTCTGCTGCCATTAATGTGGAATAATTTCCAAGGAATAAGTAACAAATTGCAAGCAGTGTGAAATAACGAGATATGAAGAAAACAAAAGTTGCCACTATTTTTTTGTGACTGATGGAGTATCAGTGGTATCTTCTATCATTGCCTCAAGAAAGAGTGTAACTACAGGAGTCGCGGGGTCATTGGATAAGACTCTTACTACTGAAGAAATAAAACCTTCCTCGCCCTTTATATTAACCCTTGCGGTAATTTTTCCTTTTTCACGTGGTTTGAGGCGGCTCGAACTAGCCATCGTTGCTGTGCACCCTCATGATGGAACAAGTTTTTCTATGATGAGCTCCTCATCACCCCTATTGGCAAAACCAAAGGTATGCTCCAACTTATCGCCACGAGGCACTAATCCAAAGTCATGTCTGTCTGTATCAAAAACAATCGAAGGTTGCGAATAGGCAACCGCAGGAAAGATAACAATAAATACCAAAAAGAAAAGCGTTCTCATACTCTCTATACTACAATAACCCTTTTAAAAAAGGAATATATTAGGTTATAGTATTTAAATACGTTAGAGCGATCTTTTTATTATTTATGTGTTGTATAGAGTCAACATCTGACATAAAGTGGCATAACAGGTGATATCCCATATTCTCGTTACTCAATTCTCAATCTTAACCTCAACCTTTACCTCAAAAGACATACATTTTGAATTTGTTTTGAATGAAACACAAGGATTTCCTAATTGACATGCTTGGCTTTATAACAATAAAGGGCGCAAGAGAACATAACCTCAAGAATATTGATTTATCGATACCCAGAGATGCAATTACGGTAATAACAGGCCCGTCAGGTTCGGGTAAGTCATCTCTTGCTATTGACACTATATATGCAGAAGGTCATAGGCGCTATGTTGAAAGCCTTTCTGCCTATGCACGGCAATTTCTTGAACAGCTTCGTAAACCTGATGTGGACTCTATCGAAGGACTTTCTCCCTCCATTGCCATAGACCAGAAGACCGTTATTAAAAATCCGCGCTCAACTGTGGGCACTATCACCGAGATATATGATTATATGCGTGTCCTTTATACCAGAATAGGCAGGCCTTACTGTTACAACTGCGGCTCTATCATCTCAAAACAGGAATCAAAGGATATCATTCATTTAGTCATGTCTTTACCCCAGGGAAGTCGTTTGCAAATCCTCTCACCTATCATCATAGATAGAAAAGGTGAATACAGAAAAGAACTCCTGGAGATGCGGAGAGAAGGTTTTATAAGAGCAAGGATAGACGGTGAGATGAGAGATCTCACACATGACATAATTCTCAAGAAACATAAACGCCATACTATAGAGATTGTCATAGACCGGCTTATTATGAAGCCGGGAGTTGAGCGCCAGCTCAAGGATGCGATAGAGACAGCTCTTGCGTACTCAGACACGGTAGTAATAAATCTCTTCGAAGGAGATAAGGACATCCTTTTTTCAAAAACTGCGGTATGCCCGAATTGCGGGATAAGCTACCCTGAGATAAACCCGATGTTCTTCTCATTTAACAGCAAACAGGGTGCATGCCCGAGATGTAACGGGCTCGGTTTTGAGCATCTTGAAGAAGATTCTCAGGAACTCGATAACAACAACTACTGCAAAGGCTGTGGGGGATTGAGATTGAGAAAAGAGGCATTAAACATAAAAATACAGGGTATAAATATAGGCGAATTCGCAAGGATGTCTGTTCAGGATGCATTGCTCTTTATCAATAATCTAAAACTCTCTGAGAGAGAACAGACAATTGCATCGCGTGTTCTGAAGGAAGTGAGAGACAGACTTTTTTTTCTTAAAAATGTAGGACTTGATTATCTCACCCTTGACAGGTCATCTCTCACGATTTCGGGCGGAGAGTCACAGAGGGTAAGACTTGCAACACAACTCGGCTCCTCTCTCACAGGAGTTCTTTATATACTTGATGAGCCAAGTATCGGCATGCACCCGAGGGATTGTAAAAAACTTCTCGAAAGCCTTTCCTCAATAAGGGATGCAGGCAATACTGTGATTATCGTCGAACATGATGAAGAGACAATAAGATGGGCTGATTATGTTGTGGATATGGGACCTGGTGCAGGACTCAGTGGTGGATGGGTTGTCACATCCGGGGAACCTCATAAAATAGAAAATAATGAAAAGTCAGTAACAGGAAAATACCTAAGTGGTTCGATGTCAATAGACATCCCTTCTGTGAGGAGAAAGCCAAAAGACTTCATAAGGATAATAGGCGCTCAGGAATTTAATCTTAAAAATATAAACGTGGATATCCCGCTCGGTGTTTTCATATGTATAACAGGAGTCTCAGGTTCAGGCAAAAGCACACTCTTGCTCGAGATACTCTATAAAGCTCTCTGCAAAGAGATATACGGGAGTAAATTAACACCCGGCCGATACAAAGAAATTATAGGCATAGATAAGATAGATCGTGTCATTAGTGTTGACCAATCACCTCTTGGAAAGACACCCAGGTCTAATCCTGCAACATATACCGGTGTCTTCTCATTCGTCAGAGAGTTATTCTCACTGGTGCCTGACTCAAAAATAAGGGGATTTACCCCTTCAAGATTTAGTTTCAACCTCACAGGTGGAAGATGCGAATCATGTCACGGAGACGGGCTTATTAAGGTAGAGATGCATTTTCTCCCTGATGTGTATATCCTGTGTGATATTTGTAAAGGGAAAAGATATAATAAAGAGACACTCGACATCGCATATAAAGGTAAAAATGTTGCTGAAGTACTCGAAATGACTGTTACCGAGGCTTTTCATTTCTTTTCATCAATCCCTCCTATAAAGCATAAACTTGAAGTACTTGAAGCTGTCGGGCTCGGGTATCTCCAGCTTGGACAACCTGCGTCAACACTCTCAGGTGGTGAAGCACAGCGGGTGAGACTCTCAAAAGAGCTCGGGAAAAAATCAACAGGCAACACACTCTTTATACTCGATGAACCTACAACAGGACTCCATTTTGTTGACATCCAGAAACTGCTCAATGTCATAAATAATCTTGTAGATTTGGGAAACACAGTCATTATAATAGAGCACAACCTTGATGTGATAAAATCAGCTGATTCTATCATAGACCTTGGACCCGAAGGCGGAGAAGAAGGAGGAATGATTGTTGCAGAAGGGACGCCAGAGGAGATTACCATAAATCCATTATCTTATACCGGAAAATACTTAAGGAATAAATTGTCAAGGCTCTCCTCTGCGAGAGTAGCATGAAAATCAAGTTCAAAGTTCAAAGTTCAATGTTCAATGTTTTAGTCTTTATTTTTCTCTTGTTTACTATTCACTATTCACTGTTTACTCTTTACGGTTGTTCATCCCAGAAAGAAAAAGTATATAGAAAAAGCAAAATCCTCATGGACACACTCGTTACCATAACTGTTGTCTCCAATTCAAAAGATAGCGCTGAAAAGGCAATTGATACTGCATTTTCTGAGATAGAAAAACTTGAAAAACTATTCAATT
>JBGPQS010000031.1:0-9173 GCA_041489235.1 Thermodesulfovibrionia bacterium | reverse complement strand
TAAAGTAAATAAATAGTCTATTTATATAAGTGATTAGGAAATAAAAACGGCCTAATTTTATAAGTCCATAAATATTATATAATTAGTAAGGAGTTTAGGCAGCGTAGACTTAAAGGCAGGAGTGTTTTTCAGTGAGTTTAGTTTTCTTCATTCAACTACTTGACCAGTATTTTGTGCCTGCAAGGAGTAATTCCAATAATACTTCCTTAGGCTGGAACTTTTTCTTTGCCTTTAAGCTCATAAAGTATTCCCTGAGGTTCGGATATTTGGTCTGATGCGTCAAGGATTTCAATGGATACAATTTTCCCATCCTTGCTGTAATCGATAATTATCCCTTCTCTTACCTCATCACTTTCAGCTATTTTGTCTTCTCTAAAAATAAGACTTAGTGTATCTGTCTCTGGATCAAATATGACTCTCATTCTAACCTCCCTCCATCCTCTGGAATACCCCTGCGCTCTGCTTCAAAACTTGCATGCTCTTTAATTATAACTTTCAATAATATGCTCCTCCGTGAGTCTTTATTATAATTCTTTAATACCTGATTAACAATCTTTTGAATTACCCTATCAAAAGTCTTTCCAGAAGATTAGAAAACAAGTGCTTGATTTCAGACCATTAATCCTTTATCCTTCATAGTATGAAGAAGGAAATCGCAGACTTTCTCATCATAGGGAGTGGTGTTGCAGGTCTCAGGGCTGCGATAGAGCTTGCACCTTTTGGCAAGGTAATTGTGGTGACGAAGGATATTCCGACAGAGAGCAGCACAGAGTATGCTCAGGGAGGTGTTGCAGTTGTCCTGAGTGATGAAGACGAGGTTGGCATCCATTTTGAAGACACAATCAAGGCAGGAGATGGTCTCTGTAGAGAAGAGGCAGTAAAGGTTCTTGTTGAGGAAGGGCCACCGAGAATCCTCGAGCTTATCGAGTGGGGAGCGGAGTTTGACAAAGAAGGCACAAAGCTATCCTTTACCTTAGAGGCAGCTCATTCAAGACGGAGGATATTACATGCACAGGGTGACTCTACAGGCAGGGAATTGGAAAGGGTTCTGATAAATAAAGTGAAATCTCTTAAAAAAGTCCAGAGGTTGCAATTCTGTGCAGCAATTGATCTGATTGTTGATAACGGCAGATGTAACGGAGCATATGTGTTAAAGAACACAGATATAATTGCTATTTTTTCAAGGGCTACAGTGCTCGCCACAGGTGGGGCAGGACGGGTATTTTCGAGGACAACAAACCCTGCGGTGGTAACCGGAGACGGAATGGCTATTGGATACAGGGCAGGTGTGATTCTTGAGGATATGGAGTTTGTCCAGTTTCATCCGACAGTGCTCTTTGCCTCTTCTTCTCCGCAGTTTTTGTTAAGCGAGGCAATGAGAGGTGAGGGAGCAATTTTGAGGAATGTATTCAAAGAACCCTTTATGAAAAACTATCATCCTGACTCAGAGCTTGCGCCAAGGGATGTGGTTTCAAGGGCAATTATATCAGAGATGGTAAAGACCAAGAGTAACCACGTTTACTTAGATCTTACCCATATGGATGGCAATTTTGTGAAGAAGAGATTTCCAAGAATTTATACCACATGTCTTCAATATGATGTGAACATAATAAAAGATTTAATACCTGTCTCACCCGCAGCTCACTATCTGATGGGTGGTGTAAAAACAGATCTTAATGGTTTGACAAATATAAAGGGTTTGTACGCAGCAGGTGAGGTTGCATGCACAGGAGTGCATGGTGCCAACAGGCTTGCATCTAATAGCCTGCTCGAAGGTCTCGTGTTCGGTGCAAGGGCAGGCAAAGCAGCAATAAACTCTCCGATTCATCCTGAACCATTTGCATTGAAAAGCAAGGAGATAACCGTTTACCCTTCACTTCATGACCATGAGGAGATAAGGCATGCATTAAAAAAAATAATGTGGGGGAAAGTTGGCATTATCAGGTGTGAAGAGTCTCTTAAGGATGCACAGGAAAAACTTGCTGAATGGTCATATGTCCTTAATAAGACCTTCTCGGCAAGACGCGGACTGGAACTGAAAAATATGCTTACCGTAGCGATACTCATCACAGAGGCAGCCCTCCTGAGAAAGGGGAGCGTGGGTGCACACTACAGGTCTGATCATCCCGAAAGAGGTGAAGGATGGCAGAGGCATATACTATGGAAAAAGAAAGATAAAGAGGTAAAATATGAGTATGTTGAGTAAAAGAAGAGCGAAGATAGTCTGTACAATTGGGCCGTCATCTATGGACAAAAAGGTTATCTCTTCACTTATAAAAAACGGGATGGATGTGGCACGATTAAATTTTTCTTACAGTGACCACGATACTCATAAAAAGATTATCGAACTTATACGGGATATGTCACGGAGACTTAACAGGCCAGTTGCGATTCTTCAGGACCTTCAGGGAATAAAGATCAGGGTTGGGCGTATCGAGTCCGGTGCAGTTGAAATCAAGAAAGGCAAAACACTTCTGCTTGTACCCGGAAATGGTGTTGGAAATCAAGAGAGGATATTTATCTCATACCCTGCGCTTCTCAAAGATATAAAGAGTGGTGATAGGATTCTCCTCGATGACGGGCTCATTCAGCTCCACATTCTTGGTCGTGAAAAAAATGCTCTTAAAGCAAGAGTCATTGAAGGCGGAATATTAAGAGATAGGAAAGGTGTGAACTTCCCCGGTATAAAGTTATCTATTTCATCATTTACAGAAAAGGATAAAAAAGACCTGTTGTTTGGAATAAATATGGGTGTGGATTATGTGGCTATATCTTTTGTCAGGGATTCTGGTGATGTGAGGAAAGTGAAAAGATGGCTTAATGAGAAAAGACATCAGATTCCGCTCATCGCAAAGATAGAAAAACCAGAGGCGTTATATAATATCGAAGAAATTCTGTCAGAGGTTGATGGAATCATGGTAGCGAGAGGTGATCTCGGTGTTGAGGTTCCACCTGAAGAGGTACCCCTTATACAGAAAAAGTTAATTGATGAGGCAAATAAAAAAGGGAAGATTGTGATCACTGCGACACAGATGCTCGAGTCTATGACCGAGCATTTAAGACCAACAAGGGCAGAGACAACAGATGTTGCAAATGCAGTGCTTGACGGGACTGATGCACTGATGCTTTCTGCAGAAACAGCAACAGGGAAATACCCTGTTGCTGCCCTGAAGATGATGGACAGGATTATCAGGTACACTGAATCGTCAAAAAATACAACAGTATCTTATATTTATGGAACCACCTTTGCAGAGGCTACTGCAGATGCATCATGCAGAGCTGCAAACGATATAGGAGCAAAGGTGCTTGTTGCGTTTACACAATCGGGTTTTACCGCAAGGCTTCTCTCAAAGTTCAGGCCTGGAGTTCCGATCGTTGCGTTTACACCTGAAGAAAAAGTGAGAAACAGGATGTGCCTCTACTGGGGGGTCTTTCCCAGAATGATGAGGCAGCTTACCACTACTGATGAGATGATAAGAGAAGTAGAAAAGTCCCTTTTTGAAGAACACGTTGTAAAACAGGGTTACAGGATTGTAATTACCTCGAGTTCTCCACTTTCAACCCTCGGAAAGACAAACTTTATGAAGCTCCACAGTATCGGGGAATAGATCATCAAGGCACTTTTATATCGAATGCCTTAATTTTTTTGTGAAGGTTGCTTCTTTCTGTCTGGAGGTGTTCTGCTGTTTTTGAAATATTCCAATTGTTTTCTTCGAGTTTCTTTATGATAAAAGCTTTCTCAAATGCATCCCTTGCTTCCTTAAGTGTTTTGAACGCAATATAGTCAGACCGTGTTGGTTCGGCAACAATAAGGGCTTTGGGTGTAATGGTATCTGAAGGAGTCATTATCACAAGTCTTTCTATCACGTTCCTTAGTTCTCTTATATTCCCGGGCCAGTCATATGCCTCAAGTGTCTTTAATGATTCAGAGGTTATCTTCTTTGGTCGCTGTCCATATTCTGCAGCAAAATATTCGAGGAAATACTCAACAAGTTCTCGTATGTCCTCTTTTTTCTCTCTCAAGGAAGGAACCACTATCGGAATCACATTCAGCCTGTAGAGAAGATCTTCCCTGAAAGTCACTTTTCTTACTTCCTCTTTAAGGTCTTTGTTTGTCGCAGTAATTATCCTCACATCAACCTTTATATTCTTGCTACCGCCAACGCGCTGAAATTCCTGAGTTTCAATGATCCGAAGAACCTTTGACTGGGCAGAAAGCGACATGTCACCGACCTCGTCAAGAAACAACGTACCTTCATCAGCAAGCTCAAATTTACCCTTCTTCCTTTCAAATGCACCGGTAAAAGAACCCTTTTCATGTCCGAATAGTTCACTCTCTATGAGCTCCTGAGGGATTGCTGCACAGTTTACCTCAATAAAAGGTTTCTCTGCCCTTTTGCTTTTGTCATGAAGCATTCGTGCAACAAGCTCTTTACCGGAACCGCTCTCACCGAGAATAAGAACCCTGCTGTTGCTCTGTGCAGCCATAGTTATTTGTTCTTTTAGAAAGGTCATGCTTTGCGAGCTGCCAACAAGTCTGTATTTTTTTGTTAAATCCTGCTTGAGGGCTTTGTATTCCATTTCGAGTGTTTTTCTTTCAAGTGCCCTCTTTGAAGCGAGTATAACCCTTTCAAGAGAAAGGGGTTTTTCAAGAAAGTCGTATGCTCCCATTTTTGTTGCCTTTACCGCAAGTTCTATATTGCCGTGCCCCGAGATCATGATTACAGGGAGCTCAGGCTTAAACGCCTTGATTTCCTTAAGGGTTTGAATACCATCAATACCAGGAAGCCATATGTCAAGGAGTATCAAATCCGGGAGTTGCTCTTTGATTACCTCTATTGCCTCTTCACCAGTACCTGAGGTTAAGACATCACATCCCTCATCTTCAAAAATCCCTGAAAGGGTTTCCCTTATTCCATCTTCGTCATCTACAATAAGTACGACAGGCGCTACCATTTAACTCTCCTTTATTGGAATTGCGATAGTGAATACAGTCCCCTTTGGCTCATTATCCCTGATTCTTATATTACCTCTGTGCTCCGCGATAATTCTATCTGCAATTGCAAGACCAAGACCGGTGCCATGCTTTTTGGTTGAGAAGTATGGAAGAAACAATTTCTCCTTATCCTCATCCCTTATGCCAGGACCGTTGTCTGCAATATCTATGTATACTCTATTTGAGGGCACATCAAACTGTAGTTTCACATCGATTCTCCCTTCGTGAGAGATCGCATCGATTGCATTGTCAAATATATTTTTCATAACCCGTTTAAACTGTTCTCCATCAAGTTCTACCGGCGGATTTTCCTCTGGTATCGATACATTTATTTCTACACCCTTATACCCTTTATACAGATTCACTACCTCATCTATTATGGTCGGCATAGGGGTGAGCGTTTTGTTTATCTCAGGCATCATGCCAAACCTTGAAAACTCGTCAACCAGCCTTTTCAAATCTTCAACCTCTTTTATGATTGTTTTTGTAGAACGGTCAAAGACGTGGTCAAAATCATCATCCCTGCTTTCCCATTTCTTGACCATACGTTCTGTGGAGAGTTTAATGGGGGTCAGGGGGTTTTTTATCTCATGTGCGATCCTTCTGGCAACCTCCTGCCATGTAAGTGCCTTCTCAGCACGAATAATATCAGTGAGGTCGTCAAAGACAACAAGGAGGCCTATATATTTCTGAGAATCTCTGAGACTGGTGATAAAGACACGGATGATCACCTTCCTGCCACCTGCAGTTGCCTTAATTTCCTTTTTGACTCTTCTGAATTCTCGGCCTTCTATTCCCTTCACAAGGTTCTGAAGTTCTTCGGATTTTATCAAAGACATGAGTTCCTTGTAATGTTTATTCATCACTGCTTCAGGATTTATGTCAAGTATTGAACATGCAGCACTGTTGATCATCAGTATATTTCCGGTTATGTCAAGCATAATCACGCCGGAGTTTATGTTCTCAAGTATATTTTCCATAAAGAGTCTTCTTCTGTTCGATTCAAGATATGCAGACTGAAGCGATTCCTTTCCTTCCTTCAACTCTTTGACCATGTTATTAAATGAATTTATGAGAAGGCCTATTTCGTCTTCCCTCTTTAAATCTACTTTAATATCAAGGTTTCCTGCAGCAACCTGCTCTGTTGCCTGTGCAAGGCTCTCTATAGGATCTGTGATACCCTTTGAGATCTTAAGGGCGATCCAGAGGGCCATAAAAATGACAAGCAGGGTAAAGAAGCCGAGTATCAGGAGGTAGTTTGTTTTTATAGGTACTTTCCATGATTCAAGTATGAGATAATTTTCGTACGCATCCTTTATATTTTCCACATTTTCAGTAATTTCTTTTGGTATAAATGATTCGACGACTATGATGCCTCTCTGTCTGCCTTTTTTGTATTCTGGCGTAACTGCCCTTACCGTGTCTCCCTTTTCTCCTGATATGACCTCGACACCTGCCTTGCCGTCAAATGCAGCCCGAACTGTTTCAGTAGCGTCTTTTGGTATCTCTTTAAGATATCTGACAGTATAATTGTCGGCAGTTTTTTTTCCTGCCGAGAGTGCTTTTGCGTATTCGAATGCCTTTTGTTTTTCAAGCTCGTAAATAGATTTCGCTATTTCTATTGACCTGTCTAAAGGTTCTCGTAATTGTGGGGTAAACCATCGTTCAATATAATTTGTCACAAGCCCGCTTGAGAGAATAAAGAGAAGGGCGGTAGGGATTAAGGTCAGGACAACAAGAATAACTACAAGTTTCGTTTTAAACTTATAACCGAGGACCTTATTTCTTCTCTCGAAATAGAGTCTCACAAGGCTTTTGCTCACAAAGAACATAAGGGTGAGAAGTGCAACAATGGTGAGGTTCAGGAGAACAAGGACGGTGAGTTTTGTGAAGAATGGAACGGTCTCAAGCCTCATATAGTGCAGTTCAATCAGGAAGACTCCGATAATGAGCAGGAAGAGAAGTACTACAATGGTATTAAAACGAAGGTCTTTCATTTCAACGTACCTATAGTAAAAGAGGTTGAGTCTTTTGCGACCTTAAATTCGTTTTCAGATAAAAAAACAATAAAGTATCCTATCACAGGAGGCAGTTTTCTTATTTTTGATTCTACAGTTATTCTCACAAAATATGTTCCCTGTTCGAGTTCCCGTATATTTGAGAGTTTCAGGTCATTGATGCTCAGAGCCCATTTTATCATAGATTCAAATGATTTAAATCTTTTCTCTGTGAGAATGCTTCCGTCAAATGATGTTGCAATATATTCTCCCTTTACCGGATCACATTTAACAGTTCTCACAAAGGATTTACCGAGTACAAACTCATCAGGCCAATAATTCCATGCCCTGAAGAGGTCTATGTAAAATCGAAGCTCCTTTTTAATTCCATTCTTGAGCTCCTGTATCTGTTTCTCTTCGAGCAGGACTGAGGTTGTCACAAAAATTTCATTGTTCTGCATTTTTACTTCAGGCCCTGTTATTTCTGCACATTTTGATGATGAATATGAAAGGAACAGGGAGCAGACGACAAAAAACAACTGACAAATAAAAAGTTTTGAATTCTTTTTACCTGTAACTCTTAATTTATCACTCTTCATGTTCAATTTTTGAAATTTAAGACTTGACATAACTCAGAAAATTTATTTTCATTATAGCATACTGAAAAATCGTGAGTCGTCAGGTGTGAAACGTAAGGTAGATTTTTGATCCTCCTCACGCCTCACCATTTACGCTTAACGATTAAAAGGAGGGAAGTGTGGAACTAAAGGTAATAAAGATAGATGTCCCTGAAGGCTGCAACATTATACTCGGTCAGACACATTTTATAAAGACTGCAGAGGACCTTTATGAAATCATAGCAACGACTGTCCCTGAGGCAAAATTTGGCATTGCATTCACAGAAGCGTCAGGCCCATGCCTCATAAGAACAGAGGGCAATGATACCGAACTTGTTCATCTCTGTGTCAGGAATCTTCAGGAAATAGCTGCTGGTCATGTGTTTTGTATCCTTCTTAAAAATGCATATCCAATCAACATTCTCAACCAGATAAAGAATTGCCCTGAGGTCTGCAGGATTTTCTGTGCAACAGCAAACCCCATTGAGGTTGTTGTTGCAACAACACCACAGGGTAATGGTGTGCTCGGTGTCATTGACGGGTTTTCTCCAAAAGGGGTGGAGACTGCTGAGGATAAAACACAGAGAAAGGAGTTCTTGAGGAAAATAGGGTACAAGTTGTGATGGAGTATAGAGACGTTAACAAAAAATTACAAAAGACTTTCTGAGGAGATATTATGATACCTGAATTAAGATACGATGATAGAGGGTTAATACCAGCCATTGTTCAGGACATGGAAACCGGTGATGTGTTGATGATGGCGTATATGAACAGGAAATCCCTTGAGATGACACTCGATACAGGATTCACACATTTCTGGTCGCGCTCAAGACAGAAGTACTGGAAGAAAGGTGAAACATCAGGCAATGTCCAGGAAGTAAAAGAGATTCTGTATGATTGTGATGAGGACACATTGCTTATAAAGGTGATCCAGAGAGGTCCGGGTGCATGCCACACAGGGAACAGGACGTGCTTTTTCAGAAAAATTACTAAAATTTAATTAAACGTTACATAAAAAGTAGGGCAGATATGATGAAAAACCCCAGCAAAGCGACAAGATTGAATCATGATACACATGACTGTACATTTCACGGTCAGTGTATTTTGACAGAAAGCTGGCTATTCAGCCTTGAGGGCTATAAGGTGTCGCTGGCTGGTCTTTTTCATCATATCTGCCTTCCAATGTAAAACAAGTTTTGCAACTGGTGGGTTAATTTAAAAGAATAGCAGGAGGAAGAAGTGATCACAATTGAAGAATTTGCAAAGATTGAACTTAAGGTCGGAAAGGTGCTTGAGGCAAGGCGGGTTGAAGGGTCAAATAAGTTAATTGTGATGAAGGTAAACACAGGTGAAGAGCGGCAGTTAGTAGCAGGGATTGGCAAAGTATATTCACCTGAAGAGCTTACAGGAAAAAGTATTGTTGTAGTTACAAATTTACAACCTGTGAAACTTATGGGTGTTGAATCACAGGGTATGTTGCTTGCGGCATCTGATAGTGAAGGAATGCCTGTAATCATTACCCCGGACAGGCCGATAAAAGAAGGCTCAAAAATAAAGTAAGGG
>JBGPQS010000030.1:0-9189 GCA_041489235.1 Thermodesulfovibrionia bacterium | reverse complement strand
ATGTCTTCACATTGTTGAATCAGATCGCATTTATGGAGAATGTAGACTTCACCGAAGATTCTCTGCGGAGCCTTCTGGGCAATAAAAAAGAGTTTGATAAACTTAATGAGAGACTCTTTGATGATGTATTCGCAAGAGAACTTATTATTAATAAATATATCACAGGTTATGGGAGAAGCAAGATTACTGCAATACTAAAAGGTATAAAGAAAATCTCATCCGGTGATGCATCATTGAGAGATGTGGTTGCAGAGCTGAAGATGATTAAGGATGAGGAGAAGCTCTATCGTCTTATGCGCACTGCCCTTAAAGAGAGGATAAGAAACTTTTTTCCTGGCCTCGACCCGAAAAAAGCGAGAAGCGAGATAAGAGAAGATATTGAAAGAGAACTTGCTGAAAAGGGCATTGCCAGTAGGGTGACTGAAAAGCTATTTAAAAAGGTATTTTTGGATCTCAGAAAAGAGTCATTCTATATTAACCATCTTTTGCCGAGGATACTCCAAGATAAAGATATTCCATTGAGGGAAGACTTTATTAATAACAGTGGTCTCGACAGATTTTATATTGAGATGCTTGAAAAGGAATATGTGAAGGATAGAGGGCTTGACGTTACGGTTATTGAACCTGTTCTTCTTGGAGGCGGCGAGCGGATTTGAACCGCTGCATAAAGGTTTTGCAGACCTCTCCCTTAGCCACTTGGGTACGCCGCCATGGAGCGGGCGACGGGATTCGGACCCGCGACCCCAACCTTGGCAAGGTTGTGCTCTACCAACTGAGCTACACCCGCATATTTAAAAGTGAAGAGTGAAAAGGTAACAGAACACAAACTCTTCACTCATATCTCTTAACTTATCATTAATTAATGAGCTATAATGATTGATTGATATAAATTAATAAATACGACGAGTTTTGTCAACATGATACATCCGGATAGAGAGAGTTTCAAATCTTTTTTGTCAGAGGGGAATCTCATTCCTGTCTATAAGGAAATCCTTGCTGATACAGACACGCCTGTGTCAGCAGCGATGAAGCTCGGGGGTACTCCTTCATTTTTGCTTGAGAGCGTAGTCGGTGGTGAGAAGTGGGCAAGATATTCCTTTCTCGGTTCGAGACCTTCAAGGGTAATAAAGAGTCGGGGGAATAAGATAGAGATAAAAGATGATGCAACAGAGACAAAGATATTCGAAACAGAAGACCCGCTTGAGTTTATAAAAAGAGAGATTATCCAATACAAACCGGTGAGTGTTTTAGGATTGCCGAGATTTTATGGTGGTCTTGTTGGCTACATAGGCTATGACATGGTCAGATATTTTGAAAGTATTCCTGATGAGCATAGGCCAGGGCTTGAACTTCCTGACATGTTTTTTATGGTCTCAGACACAGTGGTAATATTTGACAATCTGAAGGGGAAAATAAAGGTTGTTTCGAATACCCATGTTAAGAACAAATCTCCAGAAGATGCATACAGAGAGGCTGAGGAAAAGATAGAAGATATAATTGAGAGATTGAGACAGTCAGAGATGAGAAGTCAAAAGAATCGTTCAATGTTCGACATTCAACGTTCAACAAAAGACTTCGAACATCTTGGGTATGGTTCATCCTTTGTGACAAAAGAGTCATTTGAGAATGCAGTGCTGAGAGGGAAGGATTACATAATGTCAGGAGATATTGTTCAGGTAGTGCTCTCTCAGAGATTTGAACGTGAAACATATGTTAATCCATTCGACATATACAGGGCATTACGTGTAATTAATCCTTCACCATATATGTATTATATTGATACAGGAGATGCAAAGCTTGTGGGCTCATCCCCTGAGATACTGGTGAGACTTGAAGGGAGAAAGGTAATCCTGAGGCCGATTGCGGGAACTCGAAAAAGAGGGGAGACAGAAGAAGAGGATTCGGTTTTAGAAGAAGAACTTAAAAAAGATCCTAAAGAAATAGCAGAACATATAATGCTCGTTGACCTTGGAAGAAACGATGTGGGAAGGGTTGCAGAAATTGGTTCTGTAAAGGTGACAGAATTGATGAATGTTGAAAAGTATAGCCATGTAATGCATCTTGTCTCAAATGTTGAAGGCACCCTCAAGGATGGACTTGATGCCTTCGATGTATTAAGGGCGTGTTTTCCTGCAGGCACGGTTACAGGGGCTCCAAAAGTGAGGGCGATGGAGATAATAGAGGAACTCGAACCAATGAGGAGGGGGCCGTATGCAGGTGCTGTGGGATATTTGAGTTATTCAGGAAATATGGATACCTGCATTACCATCAGGACACTTGTGATAAAAGACAATAAGGTATATGTTCAGGCAGGTGCAGGCATAGTGGCTGACTCTATCCCTGATCGAGAGTATACCGAGACAGTGAACAAAGCAATGGGGATGATGAGAGCAGTTGACATGGCAGAGAAAGAATTAAGTTAATGGTGAAAAAGTAAATGTTATTAATCATTGATAATTATGATTCATTTACCTATAACCTTGTCCAGTACATCGGAGAAATTGGTGAGGATATAAAAGTTTTCAGGAATGACAAGATTACCATTCATGAGATAGAACAATTGAACCCGGAAAAGGTTGTCATCTCACCCGGCCCGTGCACACCAAAAGAGGCTGGAATTTCTGTAGAGCTGATAAGACATTTTGCTCATAAGATGCCTATACTCGGCGTGTGTCTTGGTCACCAATCCATAGGTGCTGCATTTGGAGGTGAGATAATCAGGGCACCGCGGCTCATGCATGGAAAGACATCGTTGATATTCCATGATGGGAAAACCATATTCAAAGGTCTTCCGAATCCATTCGAGGCGACGAGATATCATTCACTTGTAATAAGGAGAGAAACTCTTCCTGATTGCCTCGAAATTTCTGCATGGACTGATATGAATGAGATAATGGGCGTCAGACATAAAGAGTTTATCATCGAAGGTGTTCAGTTTCATCCGGAGTCTATACTTACAAAGGTCGGCAAGGACCTGTTAAGAAATTTTTTAAAACTCAGAGTTCGAAATGATTAAAGAAGTTATTCATTCTCTTGTAGACGGTATTAACCTCTCTGAGGCTGAAATGGCTGAATGTATGAATGAGATAATGGAAGGAATGGCGACTAATGCACAGATTGGTGCATTTCTTACTGCGTTGAGGATTAAGGGTGAGACTGTTGAAGAGATCACAGGGGCCGCAAAGATCATGAGGAAAAAGGCAGTGAGCATCAAGTCACCTGATGGAGTCTTTGACACATGTGGCACTGGTGGTGATATGTCACACACATTTAATATCTCCACAACAGCAGCTATTGTGGTTTCTGCAGCAGGCGTGCCTGTTGCAAAGCATGGAAACCGTTCTGTATCGAGCCAGTGCGGAAGTGCTGACGTTCTTGAGACACTTGGTGTAAAAATAGATTTACCACCTGAAAAAGTGGAAAAATGCCTTTTTGAGACAGGTTTCGGTTTTCTTTTTGCACCTTTATTCCACCCTGCAATGAAATATGCGATAGGCCCGAGGAGAGAGATGGGCATAAGAACAATATTCAACATACTCGGTCCTCTCACAAATCCTGCAGGTGCAAAAAGGCAGATTGTTGGAGTATATGCAGAGGGGCTTACAGAAACACTCGCAATGGTTCTCGGAAACCTTGGCTCAGTTGACGCACTGGTCATCTACGGAAACGATGGGCTTGATGAGATAAGCATTTCTGATGCCACAAAAGTTTCAAGGTTTAAAGATGGAAAAGTTGAGAACTTCTCTCTCATGCCAGAAGATTTTGGTATCATGAGAAATAAGATTGAATCTATACTTGGTGGGACTAAAGTAGACAATGCAGCGATAATCAGAGCTATTCTTAAAGGTGAAAAAGGACCGAGGCGAGATATAGTTCTCATAAATTCAGCCGCTGCTCTTATAGTGGCGGGAAAGTCTGAAGATTTCAAGACTGCTCTTGCCATGGCAGCAGATGCAATTGATTCAGGCAGAGCATCAAAAAAACTTGAAGAGATAAAAAAGGTGAGTAATTCCCTTTAAACCGAATAATGCAGACATTGTTCAAAAATTTATTTAATCGAATTAAGTTACAAGCATATGGTACTTAGGCAGGGCATAGCATTCTCGCTCATTCTTGTCTCCCGACCCCGATACCTATCGGGATCGGGAGACTCCGAGGTGAATTCTGTCAAAGACAGAATTCAAAACCGCTCAAATACTACACCCTGCTTTTTTGATTATTATATATATTCCAATTTTGTTAACTGAATAAAAGGAGGTTATTTGCCTGTCAGGGTAGGTGTTATCGGGATTGGCTATTTAGGCCAGCATCATGCTCGAATTTATTCTGAACTTGAAAACACAGAGCTTGTGGCTGTTGTTGATGCTGTTGAAAAGCGTGCCGACTCATTTGCAGCAAAATATGGATGTGAGGCATATTATGACTACAGAGATATGTTCCATAAGGTTGACGCACTGAGTATAGTAACCCCTACAACAACCCACTATAGTATTGCCCTCGATTGCCTCAGAGCAGGAAAAGATATACTTATAGAGAAGCCAATAACAGTAAGTGTCAAAGAAGCTGATGAACTTATTATTGAGTCAGAAAAAAGTGGATGTATTATTCAAGTAGGCCATCTTGAACGATATAATCCGGCTGTTCTTGCTGCATATGATATGGTAAGAGAACCGCAGTTTATCGAGGCAGAAAGACTTTCACCTTTCCTTGGAAGGGGAATTGACGTTGATGTGACACTCGATCTCATGATACATGATGTAGATATAGTCCTAAGCTTTGTTTCTTCACCAGTAAAAGAGATAAAAGCAGTGGGGACAAGAGTTCTCACTGATAAAATTGATGTTGCAAAGGCATGGATTGAGTTTGAAAATGGATGCATCGCCCTTTTTACCGCAAGCCGTCTGTCGCCAGAAAAACAGAGAAGGCTTAAGGTTTTTCAGAAAGACTCTTATTTGTTCCTTGATTATCAGAACTGTGAGATAAAACACTATTTCAGAAGAGGGCAAGAGATAGTGTCTGATACTATAAGACCTGAGAATAAAGAACCGCTAAAAGAGGAGTTGAGAGATTTTATAAGCTGTGTGAAGGAAAGGAAAAGACCAAAGGTTTCTGCCACAGAAGGAAGGGATGCGCTTAAGATAGCTTTAGATATCACAAAACAGATAAAAACAGGTTAAGGTTGAGGCTCAGGAAGAAATTCTTTTTACTTGACCTTAACCTGTTTAATGAAATGAGGAGATGATAATGATTCCCATGGTTGATTTGAAGAAGCAATTTCAGGAGATTAAAGAAGAGATATTTGAAGTTATTACAAAGATACTCGAAAGCAGTCAGTATATACTTGGACCACATGTCTCTGCATTTGAAAAACAGGTAGCAGACTACCATGGTGTCCGTGAGGCAATAGGTGTTGCATCATGTACTGATGCTCTTCACCTTTCACTTGATGCACTCGGTATTGGAAAGGGAGACGAGGTTATCACAACACCATTTACTTTTTTTGCAACTGTTGAAGCAATTCTCTATACTAGCGCTCAACCTGTTTTTGTTGATGTTGACCCTGACACATTTAATATAGACGTGACCCAGTTAGAGGAAAAAATAACAGAAAAGACAAAGGCGATTCTGCCTGTTCACCTCTTCGGCCATATGGCTGATATGGAAAAAATATCTGGTGTCGTAAAAAAGTATGGCCTGAAGGTGATCGAAGATTGTGCCCAGTCTTTTGGGGCTGAATTGAATGGTAAAAAGGCTGGAAGTTATGGAGACACAGGTTGTTTCAGTTTTTACCCTAGTAAGAATCTTGGCGGATATGGAGATGGAGGGACAATAATACTCAATGATTCGGTAATGGCTGATACAATAAAAAAATTAAGAAACCACGGTTCTTCGCGGGCATATGTACATGAGAGAATTGGTGTGAACAGCAGACTTGATGAAATACAGGCGGGTATTCTTCTTGTGAAGCTAAAACACATAGATGATTACAATAGAAAAAGAAGGCAGAAGGCAGCCCTCTATAACGAGCTCCTTTCCGATAAGGTAAAGTGTCCTGTTGAAAACAATGGTGCATATCATGTGTACCACCAGTATACAATCATAAGCCAGAAAAGGGATGAAATCCAGAAACGACTGAAGGAGAACGGGGTTTCATCTGTAGTCTATTATCCCATACCGCTCCACCTGCAGGAAGCTTTGAAATTTTTATGGTATAAGAAAGGTGATTTCCCTGTTGCTGAAAGGGTTGCGAGTGAAGTCCTTTCATTGCCCATGTATCCTGAGCTTGAAGAGTCGGCAATAATAAAGATAGCAGAGATAATCAGGGATGTGGTTTAAACAAACACTGCATTATTTAGACTGCCAGTTGCATAAAATGTAAGGCAGACATGCTGATAAATCTCTATAAAGCAACAAGATTTTATTATGATACACATGAATGCAGATTTAACTTTAAATGTATTTTGCATGAAGGCTGGCTGGCCAGTCTCAAGGGCTATAGGGTGTTACTGATAGGGCTTTTTCAGCACATCTGCCTTTCAAAATGAGAAAAACTTTTACACTATTAAGGTTAAGCTAAAGATATGGATACGGTTATGATTGTTACGGGTGAAAGTTCAGGTGAATTGTATGGATCTCTCCTTGCAAAAGCACTGAAAACAAAATATCCTGAACTGCATATAATCGGGGTGGGTGGTGAAAGGATGAATGAGGCAGGTGTGGAACTCATCTCCGGAATATCAGGTGCCTTCGGTATCTCAGAGGCAATTTCTTCTCTCAAGGCTATCAAGGAAACATTCTCAAGAACTATTGATGCAATAAAAAAGTTCTCTACAAAAGTTGTTGTCCTTATCGACTATCCTGATTTTAATATCAAGGTAGCAAAGGTTGCAAAGAAGATGGGAGTAAAAATCCTCTACTATGTAAGCCCACAGGTCTGGGCGTGGCGTAAAGGGAGGGTGAAAACAATTGCGGCGATAGCTGATCGGATTGCAGTCATTTTGCCGTTTGAGGAGGAAATTTATAAGGGCACAGGTGTTCCGTGCGAATTTGTAGGACATCCTGTACTTGAAGAAATCGAGGCTTTGACACAGGATAAAATTGCTTTGAAGACATCGCTCGGGTTGAATGCTGAATCTAAGGTTCTCGGGCTTCTTCCAGGAAGCAGGTCTCATGAACTTCATAAACTCTTACCTGTTATGCTTGATGTAGTAAAGAAGTTTAAAACAGAGTTTCCCGATTTTCATTATCAGTTTGTCATGCCGATTGCTCCTAATATCGATATCAAAAAATATCAAACCTCCTTTGACAGGCTTATAGATGAAGGTGTGATCGTTAAAAAAGAAAATGCAATTAAAGTGCTTTCCCTATCTGATATGGCAGTCGTTGCCTCAGGAACTGCTACCTTGCAGGCTGCGTTCCTTGAAGTTCCGATGGTGGTGATATACAAACTTTCTCCTCTCTCTTATCTGCTTGGAAGGCTTATTATAGATGTCAAGTATATATCTCTGGTCAATCTTCTTTCAGGTAAAGAGGTTGTACCTGAACTCATACAGCACAGGGCAAGCCCGGAGAGTATAATAAAAGAGCTTAGAAAAATTATGTGTGATGTGCATCATAGAGAAGAGATGCTCAGCTATTATAGATTAATTAAGGAACCGTTCTCAGGTAAAAGTGCTTCGAATAGGGTTGCGGAGATGATAATGGAGATGGCAGGGTGGAAACATTAAAGAGGTTATTAAAACTTGTCAGACCCTATTGGGGAAGGGTTGTCCTTGCAGGAATTCTGAGTCTTATTGTATCTGGTATTAACGGTGGGCTCGCATGGCTTGTAAAGCCTGCCCTTGATGGCATTTTCCTTGAAAAGAACAAGACACTGCTGGTTATTATGCCCCTTGCAGTGTTAATACTGTATCTTCTGAGAGGGGTATTCTTCTTTTTCCAGTCATATCTCATGCGATCAATAGGGGCAAAGATTGTCAGGGATATGAGGAATAGACTTTTTGGACATCTTATGTATCTTCCTGTGGGATATTATAAAAAGGAATCTACAGGTTCAACCCTTTCACGAGTAACAAATGATATAGGTATGTTGCAGAATCTTCTCGCCTATTCGATTAAAGACCTATTTGTTGAGAGTGCGACAGTTGTTGCACTTCTTACTGTTGCATTTTACAGGAGATGGGACCTCGCACTTATGGCAATCACAGTATTTCCTGCAGCATTCTATGGTGTAGGGAGGATCGGGAAAAGATTAAAAAATGTGAGCATAAAGGCACAGCAGAAAATATCAATAATAACCGAGTATCTTACAGAGAGTTTTACCGGTATCAAGATGATAAAGGTATTTGACCGTGAAGGTGACACTATCAGTAAATTTAAAGATATAAACCATGACTTCTATAGAGAGACAATGAGATCAGTAAGATTAATAGAATTCACCTCATTGTTGATGGAGGTTGTCGGAGGGTTTGGTATTGCCTTTGTCCTCTGGTATGGTGGAAAACTTGTGGTCACAGGGACAATTACTCCGGGTGAATTCTTTTCTTTTTTAGCAGCAATATTCATGGTGTACACGCCAGCTAAGAGGCTTTCAAATGTGAACAACGGGATACAACAGGCACGGGCTTCACTCGAGAGGATATCCGAGATAGAAGATAAGGAAAGAGAGAAAGACGGTAAAGTGATTATTCCACCTGTAAAAATGACTATAGAATTTAGAGATGTCTCTTTTGTCTATCCGGGTGTGAAACATGAGGCGTTAAAAGATATAAACCTCGAAGTGAAGAAAGGCGAAATTGTTGCTATTGTTGGGAAAAGTGGTGTGGGAAAGACAACGCTGGTTGACCTTCTGCCGAGATTTCATGACCCATCAACCGGGAGTGTCTGTTTCGATAAAGTGGATATTTCGACAGTCTCGTTGAAATCTCTGAGAGGACAGATAGGGGTTGTGAGCCAAGACATTATTCTGTTCAACGATACTGCGAGGAATAATATTCTCTTTGGCAGGCCTAATGCGAGTGATGATGAAATAATTAATGCAGCTAAATCAGCATTTGCACATGAATTTATTATAGATCTTCCTCAACGGTATGATACAGTTATCGGTGAGGGAGGTGTAAGGCTTTCTGGTGGAGAAAGACAGAGGATATCCATAGCACGTGCTATCCTGAAGAATCCTCCGATTCTCAT
>JBGPQS010000029.1:0-9244 GCA_041489235.1 Thermodesulfovibrionia bacterium | reverse complement strand
CTCTCGGTAGATCAGCCTGTAAGCAAGGCAGAGCTTGATTTCTTAAAGGATGTGAAAGAATATTCTCACAGGATATTCTTTCTCCAGAACAAGGCTGATTATGTTGGCTCCGAAGACCTTAGCGAGTCTATTTCATTCTCCAAGAAAATTATTGAGGAGTGCATGGGCAGCGAAGTAAAGATTTCCCCCCTTTCTGCAAAACTTGCCCTCGAAGGCAAATTGTCTGAAACAAAGGAACTCATCGAGAAGAGTTTTCTTCCCGAATTTGAACATATCCTGAATACCTTTCTTATGCAAGAAAAGGGCGGGGTTTTGCTACATTCCGTCACGAACAATCTTCTTCGGCTGCTCTCCCAGGCGCGGCTCGGACTTGAACTTGAGATGAAATCGCTCGTAACACCCCTTGAGGAACTGAAAGAGAAGATAAAGATCTTCGGGAACAAAAAGAAGGAGGTCCTGGTAGAAAAGGACGATTTCTTTTTGCTTCTGGATGGTGAGACAAAAAAAATTGTCAACAACATCCTTGAAGAAGACCTGAAAGCCTTCAGGCAGGAGTTGATCCTAAAGGTGTCAGAAGACTTGGAAAGCAACGAGCATTCCGGCATGTCAATGAAAGAGCTCCGGGAGCATCTGGAGGAGCAGGTTATCACCGAAGTCAAACAGGCGTTTGCGATCTGGCGTGGCATCGAGGATGAGAAGCTGTCAAAGACCTTTGAGGGGGCTTGCAAACGGTTCATCACCAGGATCGACGAGACAGTGGATTCCCTGCTCAAGTTCTCGGCGGAACTCTTTGCCGTTCCTTTTGATATAGTCAAGGCAGAGGCTATTTGGTCAACGAAATCCAGTTTTTACTACAGATTCAAGGATCAACCGGTGGGCATCGAAATAGTGGCTTCATCGCTGACTTTGTTGCTGCCTAAGTTCCTCGGCGAAAAGATAATTCTTAAGAAGGTGAAGGAATATCTCCACCGGGTGATCGACGTTCAAACCGCCAAAGTCGGGTGCGATTTTGAAGAAAGACTGGACAAGAGTAAGCTTGCTTTCAGATGGGAGATGCTTCAGAGGATAGAGGCCACTATTGAAGGAATATCAACAGCAATAGATAAAGGGATGAGCCAGAAATCAAAAGGTGAGAAGGCAGTTGAGGAAAGAAAGGCGGTTTTGTTGGAAAATGAACATAAGATAAATGAAATCAGGGAAAAATTGATTAAAATAAGGCAACAGGTTTCATAGTTAAATTGCTATGATATTTTCAATTATTTAAAATATATCTAATTCTATTACAAAAAATAAGATTAAATGAAATCTGCACAGAACTCATCATATAACAGCAATAATCAGAAGAGGACAGCCTACCACTTTATTATCCTTCTGGGAATTGTCAGTCTATTCGGGGATATCACCTACGAAGGTGCACGAAGTGTTACGGGCCCTTATTTGGCTGTTCTCGGTGCAAGCGCGGGAATCGTTGGATTTGTATCAGGCATCGGTGAATTTCTTGGTTATTCATTACGTCTGGTCTCTGGCTATTTTGCAGACCGTACCAAAGCATATTGGCCTCTAACAATTATTGGTTATGGATTAATTTTCTCCATTCCCCTATTGGCATTTGCCGGTTATTGGCAGGTTGCAGCTTTTCTTATAATTTTAGAACGAATAGGGAAGGCAATCAGAACTCCTGCAAGAGATGCAATGCTTTCACATGCCACAAAACAGGTAGGAAGAGGGTGGGGATTTGCTCTCCATGAGGCAGTAGACCAGATTGGCGCAATTATCGGCCCTTTGATTTTTTCTGCGGTTTTTATCTTAAAGGGTGGATATCGCGAAGGATTTACTATTTTGTGGATACCTGCTTTCCTGACTTTAACCATTCTTATTGTCGCACGGATTAAAGTTCCCTCACCTGAGAGACTTGAAACTTCTGAAGGAAGAACAGAGCAAGATATAAAAGAAAAAAGCAGACTTTCAAAGGTTTTCTGGTTCTATGCATTATTTAGCTTTTTGAGTGTTGCAGGATTTGCAAACTTCCAGCTCATCTCTTATCATTTCAAAGTTCAGTCAATCGTTTCAGATATCCAGATTCCCATATTCTATGCAATTGCAATGGGCGTAGATGCTTTGGTAGCCTTAATTATCGGTAAAACATATGATAAAATCGGGCTAAAATCACTGATAATAATTCCTCTCCTTACTCTTCCTATTTCTTTTTTTGCATTTTCGTATAGTTATAGTCTTGCGGTGATAAGTGTTGTGCTCTGGGGTGCGGTGATGGGAATTCATGAAACCATCATGCGTGCAGCGATTGCTGATTTAACGCCTCTTGAGCGGAGAGGATTTGCATATGGAATCTTTAATACAGTATATGGAGCAGCATGGTTTTTCGGAAGTACCATTATGGGACTCCTCTACGATATTTCTATCAGCTATTTAATTCTCTTTGTCATTCTGATGGAAGTGCTTTCACTGTCAGCGTTTTTCTTGTTTAAAAAAGGAATTTTGCCAATAAGAAAACAATAAGCTGTTTTGAAGGATTTAAAGGGAAATCATAAGAGGATATCTCTCTCCCTCATCAAATCCATGAAAATATTTGATGTGGCTGATTTGATTTGAATATTTTCATCCAATGGAGTAGATTGCAGTCAATGAACTATCGTTGGTATTATTATAACTACCTCGAATAAAACATTTATTCAGGAGAGAAAAAAGGTAACTGTTTATTATGGTCATGAAAGGAGAGAAATAATGAAAAAGAGAAGCCCTGTGGTTTTTAATTATTGTAAAGGGGCAGTATTGAAGATGCTTTTTTTTCTATGGTGCATCTGTTTTGCCATAACAGCTGCATATGCAGAGGACATACGGGTGATGGTGAGTGAGGTTAAGGAGACAAGGACAACAGGACAATTTTTTGCAGGATTGGAACTAAAACTAAAAATCTTGGGTGATAACATTTCTGACGCAAAAGGCTTGAAGCCGAGAATCACTAAGGCTGTCGATGACACAGGGAGGAACCTGCTGAAAGATGAAGACTATAAGGCGGATTTTGAGAAACCAGACGAACAGGGACAGTTCGAGACAACACTCAAATTGAAAAACCCGGCACGAAAAGCAACAGCAATTAAAGAGGTGACTGGTGAGATTGAAATATTTGTACCGAAATATGATCCCGGAGCGACCTCGGTTATTAAGAACTTTATGGCACAGACAGGCAAAGCTGTATCTGATCCAACATTGAAGGATGCAAAGGTTGATATTACCGTTTTAACAAAAGAACAGTTCAATCAGATTAAAGCAGAGAGGGAAAAAGAACTGAAAGCACAAAAAGAAATTGGTGATGCAATGGTTCAACTCTTCGGAGCCCTGTTCGGTGGCATGATGGAAATGGGGGAAAACAGTGTCATGCTGAATGTCAAGGATGAAGGAAAAAAGGTTATAGTGATTGAATTTACTGATGAGAGCGGGAAAAAGATACATACTCAGGCAACAATGACAATGGGAGATGTTAAGGTATTCGAATTTGACAAGCCACTTCCACAGAAGGCACAGGTTATTATATTTTTAGCAACTCCAAAGGCATTGATAAAAACACCGTTTAGATTGACTGATATTGTGCTCCCATAAAGTAAAGGGAGAACAACTCTTCATAAAAATGAGATGATATGGTAAAACATTGAAATGGTAACTATTATAGAAAAAAATGATTAAGGAGGATTTTATGAAATTACCAGAGTATGTGACACGTGAAGAAGTAAGGAGAGTTTGCAAGGAACTTAAGATCAGGGACTGGACGAAATTAAAGAAACCGCAGGTTTCGCTGAAGGAGGCGAAGATCATCCTGTCACACATCAATACCGAAAAGATGAAGATTTTCCCTGAGGACTTCAAGGCAGGGCTCGAAGTGGAACTCGAACACGGCACGATGTTCAAGCCATTTAATGTCACCAACAATCATCCTTTCCTCACCGGAAAAATTGTGATGGCGCATTTCATGGAGACACGTGACTATTACAAGCGGCTCGAAATCGCTGAAGTTGAAGGTGACCTTCTGAAAGCGGTTGTTGCGAAGAATATGGATAAGGTCCAGAAGTATTATAAGAAACTCGTTAAGGCAAAGATTGAACTCGGAAAGACTGAAACCGGAAAGCTGACGAAATGAGTGAACTCATGAAAACAGGAAAAGCACTCTATGAAGTGGGCTACAGGACAAAGACGTACCGGTTTTATTAAAGAAGATCCGTAAGGAAGAAGACGCAAAGAGTAAAAGGAAGATAGACAGGTTCAGGAGTCTATTCAGAGACAGGGAGACTAGAAAGTTCAGGTACTGAGACTTATAATGTGTGCTGGCATTCTTTCTCTACAAAAGACTCTATGGCAGCACTGAGGTTATTTCTGAGATCAATAAATTGGATACCATAACAATTGGTTTTATATTGAGTCTGTTTTTCAAGAACTCGCACGATCTCAGCGGTTGAGGTTATGTGTTTAGAATCAGGAAGGGAGAATGAGCACATGACGGTGTCGCCTTCAGAAAAAGAAGCATCAGATTGAAACAACAGTCCTGATGTGCTGATATTTTCAGCATAGCCGGTGAAAGATAATTTTTTTGATGTCCCATGAATTTTTATGCTCATAGGAATCCTGCATGACTTTCTCGGAGTAATATTGAGGAGGTGATGCACTTCCTGCAGGAGAACCGCTTTATTTATCGGAATTGAGATAAATGCATTTGCCCTGCACTGTAAACATCGATCAAGGTTCGACTCAACGTCAAAGCTTACGATAATAATGGAGACATTACATAATTCATTATCGTTGCGTATGAGGGAACAGAGAGTTTCACCACTCATTTCCTGTGTGTCGAGCTTTGCAATAATGAGATCAGCTTTTTCAGCTCTGTGAAGTGCAAGAGCTTTTGCGTTTGTTGCGACCGTATATATCTTGATGTCTGACCTGTTGAGGAAGCTCTTATCCGTTTCAAGGATTTCCTGAATGTCTTCTGGAAGAATGACCTTTTTCATGGGCACTATCAGTATCAGTATCAGTATATATGTATCAGGATATGGCTGTAAAGTATGAGTGTTCATTATGCTACAATAAACTGGGCAAAAAAGGCAGAAGAAGTGGGATTGAAAAAATATAGTTTGAGACTTGATCCCATTATGTGTTTCTTGTAAAGATGCACCTTTTATCAATTTGCAATGAGGTTTGCTATTAAAGGAGGAATACTATGATAAACAGAAGAACTTTCTTGTCTTTTTTGTTTGTGGCTGTCATTTTCTGTTCATTTTCTGCTGCCTTAGCCCAGGTCGGGGACGTGGGAGAGAGTAAAGACCATCCCCTGATTTCTCGCTATACCGATTCTCAGATTATTGGCTATGAGATAAAAGAATATGATGCCCTTCTTTTTCCTTTGGGCAAGACTACAATAGATTCGAAAAAAGGGATTCCTGTTTTCTCTAAGAGTCAGTCCATCGAGGGGAAAGTGACCAGGATACTGTATGTGGCTCCTGAAGGACGCTCAACTCTTGAAGTCTTCCGGAATTATCAGACTGCCTTAAAAAAGGCAGAATTTGAAACCCTCTTTGCCTGTGCTATCAATGAGTGCGGTGGACAATTCCAGCCGCTGATCTACCCTTTAGAGCGAAGACTACGCAATAAAGGGCAGGTGAGTGAGTATGCCCTGGAGTTTCCGAAAGACCAGCGCTACATGGCTGCAAGACTTTCCCGGCCTGAAGGGCAAGTGCATGTTTCCCTCTATGTTGCTATAAATGGAATCAACAATTTCAAAGAAACCTATAATCACCCTGTTGTTTTACTTGAAGTTGTTGAAACAAAAGTGATGGAGACTGAAAAAGTAACTGTTAACGCTGAAGCTATGGCCAAAGATCTCGGCAGGACCGGACATGTTTCCATCTACGGGATTTATTTTGATACTGATAAGGCTGAGATTAAGCCTGGATCAGAGCCAACGTTAAAAGAAATGGCAAAGTTGCTTCGTGAAAACCCGGGACTTAAGGTCTACATTGTAGGCCATACAGATAATGTGGGAAGTCTGACATACAATCTTGATCTTTCCCAACGCCGCGCTGAATCCGTCGTTAAAGCATTAGTCACACTTCATGGTGCTGATAGGACCCGAATGGTTGCAAATGGAGTGGGGCCACTTGCACCTGTGGCATCTAATAAGACAGAAGAAGGCAGGAGCAAAAACCGAAGGGTTGAACTGGTGGAACAATAAATCTGAGATAAAGGGCGAGCAGTACACCTCGCCCTTTTTTATTGCATCTTCTCAATAAGTAATTATCAAGATATCGTCAGGAAATGAATCCGGGGTCTTTGGGCAGTCAGTTTTTTATCCTATCCTTCACCCTCTCTACCACTTCCTCAATGACTACTTTTTCTGCTTCTTTTGTCTTTCTGTCCTTTATTTCGATAAGACCTTCTTTGAGGTTCTTCTCGCCAAGAATGATATGGGTGGGAATTCCGATTAAATCTGCATCCTTAAACTTGACGCCAGCCCTTTCATCACGATCGTCCATCAAAACTTCAATGTCTTTTTTTATCAAATCCTGATAGAGTTTCTCAGCAACATCAACTGTATTTTTATCGTTCATATTTAAAGGTAAAATCTCGACATCAAAAGGTGCGATACTCTTGGGCCAGATTATTCCATCTTTGTCATGGTTCTGTTCAATTGCTGCAGCTGCAATCCGTGCAGGGCCGATGCCGTAACTTCCCATGATTATCGATTTTTCCTGTCCGTTTTCATCGAGATATGATGCCTTAAGAGGCACAGAATATTTTGTGCCAAGTTTGAAAATATTTCCTGCCTCGATTGCATGTTCAATTCTCAGAGGTGCATTGCATTTCGGGCAAAAATCGTCTGCCTTCGCCACATGTATGTCATGCCATTCAGCATCAAAATCTTTACTGGGCTTTATCCCTTTTGCATGATAATGTGGTTTATTCGCGCCACTTACATAAACACCCTGCTTAAGGCAGGGGTCAGCAATTATTCTTATTTTGTGATTCATGGGTCCGATGAAACCAGCCTCTACTCCAAGAATTTCTTTTACTTCATCTTTATGTGCAGGTCTGTGTTCACCGATAATACTGTTGAGCTTCTTTTCATGCAGCTCCTGGTCTCCTCTCACGAGTGCGAGCACAGGGCCACTATTGCTTAGAACAAGTATGCTCTTTATGAAATATTCAGGCTTGAGGTTAAGAAAGCTGGATACTTCCTGAACCGTTCGTTTCTCGGGTGTAGACACTTCTTCGAATGCCCAGTTTCTTTCTTCTGATGTTTTAGGGGTGGAACGGGCGAGTTCGACATTTGCAGCATATCTACAGGAATCACACAGTGCAACCTCGTCCTCTCCTGCAGGGCTTGGTGCCATGAATTCATGTGCTGTTGCGCCGCCCATCATACCAGGGTCTGACTCAACCATATAGAACTTAAGACCACATCTTGAGAATATTTTATGGTAGGCATCTGCATGGAGCTGATAGCTTTTTCCAAGCCCATCTTCATCTATATCAAAACTATAGCTATCTTTCATCAAAAATTCTCTTGTCCTGAGCACACCGCTTTTTGGTCTTGCCTCGTCTCTTAGCTTTGTCTGAATCTGGTACCATATTTGTGGTAAATCGCGATAAGAACGTATTTCCCTTGATGCAAGCCATGTTATTATTTCCTCATGTGTCATACCCAAACACATGTCCCGACCTGTTCGGTCTTTTAATCTGAACATCTCATCTCCGATAGCATCCCATCTTCCTGTCTCCTGCCACACCTCTGCAGGATGAAGCACAGGCATGGTGATTTCCTGAGCTCCTATGGCATTCATCTCTTCACGGAGGATTCTATTTATCTTTTCTATAACTCTGAGACCAAGGGGGAGATAAATATAAAGACCTGCTGCAAGCTGCCTCACATATCCCGCCCGCAGCATCAACTTATGGCTTATTGCCTCAGCCTCAGAAGGTGTCTCACGTACAGTGGGTATAAACATTGTTGAGAAACGCATAGTACCTCCTCAGTATAGGTATAGAGAACTAATCAGTGTGCACTGTTCCTGATAGTATAAAAAATTTGTTACGTTAGAGTAATGAATACATTAGCTTTAGTCAAGGGATTACCCTGAATGAGATCAAGGGGCATATTTTGACATGATACTTTGGAATAAATAGCAAGAATATTCTTGGATATATCTCTCTCCTAAATGACTCATCTTTGATACTTGATCTTTCGTTATTCCCTGTTGTATATTACGCCTATGCATAAAAAGAACACGCTTCTATTCAAGAGAAAAGTATCTCCACCTGGTTTTCGTGGTCGCATCTGGATTGACGGCGAGAAAGGGACTTTCCTGGGATATGGGAGAATTGTGTTACTCGAACGAATCCGGGAATACGGTTCCATCACAAAAGCGGCAAAATCGATGGAAATGTCTTATCGGCACGCCTGGGAACTTGTAGATTCTATGAACAGGCAGGCCCAAAAACCACTTATTGAAGCTTCAACCGGTGGCAAAGGAGGAGGAGGGGCCCATGTGACTGAAGATGGAGAGAAGGCAATTAAACTCTTCTGGCAGTTTTATGCAGACTTTCAAGATTTCCTAAGACAAGAGAAACAAAATCTTATGTTTTCAAATAAGAATCAACAGAGAAGGAGAAAAGTATGAAAAGGCTGTTTTTAGCAATGCTGTTCATTATGTTTTCAGCAACAGTGGCTTCGGCAGCGACAGAGATTATCTGTGCCTCAACCACGAGCACTGAGAATTCCGGACTGTTTGGCTATATTTTGCCCATGTTTGAGAAAAAGACTGGTATAAAGGTAAAGGTAGTTGCTCGCGGAACAGGCGCGTCAATCGAAATGGGCAAGCGGGGTGACGCGGATGTTGTTTTTGTACATGCAAAGGAACTTGAACTGAAAGCCGTTGAGGAAGGATATTTTGTGAATCGTTACGAAGTCATGTATAACGATTTCGTTATCATAGCTCCTCCGAACGATCCAGCAAAGATAAAAGGTATCAAATCTGCCTATGATGCATTCCATAAGATTGCAGAGAGCAGCCAGCCTTTTGTTTCACGGGGAGATAAATCAGGCACGCACACCAAGGAACTCGAAATATGGAAGAAAGCAGGTATAGATCCAAAAGGCAAGAAATGGTATCTTGAGGTTGGACAGGGGATGGAAAAGACTCAGAGGATTGCCAATGAAAAAAGAGCATATACCCTTACCGAT
>JBGPQS010000028.1:0-9430 GCA_041489235.1 Thermodesulfovibrionia bacterium | reverse complement strand
AGAACGGTCGTATGTCCTTTCAGATTCTTTATTAAAAAAGCATGCGGGCAACTCTCCGCTCCTTCTGTGATAATGGAGACACTCGCAGCATCTGCTCTTCCTATCACACGGTTCATAAGTACAGTTGCAGTACTCACTGAATTGTTCCTGTATGCATTCCATTTAAAACTCCCTTCTAATAAACGGCGTAAGAATATTTAAGTCTTTACACTATACAAGAGTGTCATTGCGAGGAGGTCGTAACGACCGACGAAGCAATCTAAAAAGAATAAGATTGCCACGCCCTTTAAGCTCGCTACGAGTCGTAGACAATGACAATGTAAAAGCATTTTTGCGTTACCTATGAATAAATTTTACATTTTGTGGTTTTCTATTTGCAATGCTGGGAACTTCTATCACATTAATTCAATGTATAGAATGAGGCGGGGCATAGTATTTGAGCGGTTTTTTTCGCTGGTCAGTGAGGACAGGATGTCCGAGCAAGCGAAAACCTCGCAAGAAGGCTGGATGCCTTCTGAGAATGAGCGAGAATACTGTGCCCTGCTCATCTGAGGCAGCCTTTCCTATCTGCGATTATCATTACTATTTCCCGATACAAAAATCGTTAAATATTTTATTCAATATATCTTCTGTTGTCACAGCACCAACAATCTCACCGAGCCTGTCGAGTGAATCCCTGAGTTCAAAGGCAAAAATCTCGAGGGGTTGATTCTCTATGAGTGCAGTTATAGCCCTCTCAAGCGACACCTTCGCATTCTCGATCGAAATCTTGTGCCTGAGATTTGTAACCACAACCCCTTCCCTTTCTTCTTTCCAGTCTTTAAGGCATGTGTTGAAAATCCTTTCTTTAAGTTCTTCAAGGCCATCACCTCTGGTCGCAGAAATACTCATGATATTTGTATTGTTTGGCGCAAGACAAGAGTTTAGTTCAGCCTTGTCAACTACTGCAGGCAGGTCACACTTATTCATGACAACAATTACATTTTTGCCCTTTATCTTCTCCATAACCTTAAAATCCTCATCCTTGAGAGGTTCACTGCTGTCAAAAATAGGAATCACAAGGTCAGCATTCTCAATACTCTGAAGACTCCTTCTCACACCTTCCTTCTCAGCGATATCCTGCACAGCCCTAATTCCTGCGGTATCCATAATCCTTAGAGGAAGACCATTTATATTCAGATACTCTTCGATCACATCCCGTGTGGTGCCTGGAATTTCTGTCACTATTGCCCTGTCTTTTTGAAGAAGTGCATTGAGGAGAGATGACTTCCCCACATTTGGTCTCCCCACGATTGCCGTTGAAAGTCCTTCTCTGAAGAATCTTGCCTCATCATAAGTAGAAAGAAGTTTCTTGAGCTCTCTTTCAATCTCTTTCATTGAACCTAACATCTCCTGTTTTGACGCCGTCTCTATTTCATCTTCAGGAAAATCTATATATGCCTCTACATGCGCACAGAGTTCTGTCAGTCTGTCCCTCAGTATCGTTACTTTCTCAGAAAGGCCGCCTTGAAGCTGTTCAATTGCAATTCTTCTGCTCTCATCGGTTTTAGACCTTATAAGATCAAGTACTGCCTCAGCCTGAATGAGGTCTATCCTCCCATTTAAAAATGCCCTTTTGGTAAACTCTCCCGGGTCTGCAAGTCTTGCACCCTGCTTCAGTACAAGCTCCAGAGTCTTTCTCAGGGTAACCATACCACCGTGACAGTTTATCTCAATAACATCTTCTCTTGTATAAGAGTGTGGAGCGCGCATAACGGTGACAAGCACTTCATCAATCTTATTGCCAGTTGATGGGTCTTTTATATAGCCGTAGAGTACTCTGTACGATTGAGAATCCTTGATGGATTTATTTTTAGACATAAAGATTCTTTCTGCTATTTTTATCGAGTCCTTCCCGCTCAGTCTCACAATACCTATTCCCCCTTCACCGAGGGGTGTGGATATCGCAGCTATGGTGTCATCGGTAAACATAGTTAATAGTATAACGCAGATAAAATCAAAAGGCTTGAAGATGGGGAGTTTTACGCTGCTTCTTTTGCTTCTTGTGCCAGTTTTCTGTTTGCATAGAACTGCTGGGCAATACTGAAGACATTATTCATGAGCCAGTAGAGGACAAGGCCTGATGGAAAATTTAGGAAAATAAAAGTGAATACAATCGGCATGAGCATCATTATCTTGTTCTGGGTCGGATCCATTGATGTTGGAGTCATCCTCTGCTGAATTACCATAGTGGCGCCCATGAGGAGAGGCAATGGACCTATCGCATACCCACCGATTAAAGGAATTGCCTCAGGAATATGACCTAAAAGTGTATCAGGTGCTGAAAGGTCTTTTATCCAGAGAATAAACGGCGCAAACCTTAGTTCTATTGCTATCAGCAATATATTATAAAGTGCAAAAAATACAGGAAGCTGAAGGAGCATCGGAAGACAACCTCCCAGAGGACTTACCTTGTGTTTTTTATAAATCGCCATTATTTCAGCCTGCATCTTCTGCGGATCTTTCTTATATTTCTCTTTTACCTCTGCTATCTTTGGTTGTATCTCTTGCATCTTCTTCATTGACTTCTGACTTTTGTTTACGAGCGGGATAAATGGTATTCGTATAATGAGAGTGAGAAGGACTATTGCCCATCCATAGTTTCCTAAAACTTTGTAAAAGAGCTTCAGAATCCAGAAAAGAGGCACCGCTACTATCGAGAAGAAACCGAAATCGATGATATGCTCGAGACCTACCTTCAGTACCTTTAACCTGTCATACTCTTTTGGTCCGGCAAAAAGGAAAAAGCTGTTTGTACCAGATTTGCACTTGAATGCAATAACAGGCGATTCTGTCTGTTTCCAGACCTTTGCCTCTTCCACACCGGAACGAGGCACAAGGGCGGCAAAGAAATACTTATCTTCCTGAGCTATCCACTTCAGGCCTTCCTTATAACTCTTGGCTTCACTCAGCTTCTTTGTATCAAATTCGATTCTATCACTCTCTTTAAGGAGTACAGGCCCTATATGTGACGATGTATCTTTACCGTCATAGATGCCGAAATCAGTCCCAACAGTTATCCAGTAGTCAGAAAGCCCTGAGACCTCATCTTTTATATCAATTGCGTAAGTGTCATTTTGGAATGTATATGTCCTTTTCACAGAGACTCCTGAACCTGCATATTCAAATATAAGTGAGCCTGAGTTTACATTCTTGTTGAGTTTAATGTCTTTACCTCCGCCAGAGGCAGAAATATGGAAGTTAACGTCCGAGAGGTCAAAGTCCTCTTTTGAACCAATCGCGAGAGGAGGTTCTATGCCTGGCTCTTTAAGGAGTACCACGTTCTTCCCATTTTTATCCTTATAGCTTTTAAGTTCATAGTATTTTAAGGTTCCGCCTCTTGTAGTAAAGACAGCAGAATAGAGTTCAGTCTCGACCTTAATCTCTTTTTCTTCAGACGGTATAGGCTTAGTTACAGAAGGCTTTATTGGTGTTGACGGTTTAGGCTCTTCTTTCTTCTCCTCTACCTTTGCCTGTTTCTGAACCTGCTGGGGCTCAGGCTTGAAAAAGAAGTACTGATAAATGAAAAGAACTAAAAATATAAGCATTATGGCAAGAACAGTTCTTTTATCCATTCTTACTTTACAGGGTCATACCCGCCGGGATGAAAGGGATGACACCTCAATATCCTCCTTAACGAAAAATAAACCCCTTTAATGCTCCCATACTTATGTATTGCCTCAATTGAATATTCAGAGCAGGTAGGGGTAAACCTGCAACTCGTGGGAAGTACAGAAGATATAAGATACTTATACAGCTTTATGAACACTATCAGAATTTTTTTCATAAATAAGCCTCGACAGAAATCGTTTAATGTCTTGCAAGAACTCATCCAAACTACCCTCTACAGAGGTCTTTCTTGCAACAATAACAAAATCATAATTCAAAGGAAACTCATATAAGAGCTTTCTCATCGCTTCTCTTAGAAGACGTTTTAGCCTGTTTCGTGTCACCGCTATTCCAACCTTTTTACTCACAGAAAGGCCAAAACGATTACATTTGAGCTCATTGGGCCGTGCGTACATAATAAGATTCTTTGAAGAGAAGGTGCTTCCTTCTTTAAAGACCAAGTCAAATTCTTGTCTTCTTGTTAACGTGCGTAAAATTTTTTTACGCTCTACACAGTTAACTTTTTCCGCCCTCTGTTCCTTCTCCTCTTGAGAACTTTACGCCCACCTGCGGAGCTCATCCTCTCAAGAAAGCCGTGAACCCTTTTCCGCTTTATGTTATGTGGATGGAATGTAGTATATGTTCCCATACTCGTCCTTTAGGTAAAGAAGATTATAAATTTTTATTGAAAATAAAGTCAAGTTTCACGTTGCTCAAGCCGTTTGAATTTACTATTTATACCATGATAAGATACTTCAATCTCTTCTAAAGGATTTTTAAAAAAATAAATGGCAGAAATAATTCCTTTCAAAGGAATCCTTTACAACATATCAAAGGTATCTATCGGGGATGTGTTGGCTCCTCCCTACGATATCATCACGCCTGAACACCAGGAAGAGTTATATAGAAAAAGCCCTTTTAACATTGTAAGGATTGACTTTGGCAAAGAACAACCTGGAGATGATGAAACAGATAATAAGTACACGAGGTCCAAGAAATATTTAGAGGCATGGATAAAGGAGGGAATACTTATCAGGAGCGAAAACCCCTCATTTTATGCATATGAAATGTCCTATAGAATAAATGGAAAAGTAAAAAGGCTCCTGGGTTTCCTTGGGCTTGTAAAAATAGAGGAATTGGGTAAAGGCACTATTTATCCCCATGAGTGCACCTATTCTAAACCAAAAACAGACAGACTGAACCTTCTAAGAACATGCGAAGCAAACACAAGTCCGATATTCTCCCTTTATAAGAGTTCTGAGAAAGATGTATCGACTCTGCTTTCAAGAATCGCCACGACAAAGCCATATATCGAGGCGCGTGACACCGGGGGAGCTCTTCACAGACTGTGGCAGATTGACGAAAAAAAGGATATTGAGATCATTACAAAGGAACTTGACAGTGAACCCATTTTTATTGCAGATGGACACCATAGATATGAAACAGCCTTTGAGTTTCAGAAGGAAATGAAAGAAAAGAGACCATCTTCCAACGGCAATGAGCCCTTTAATTATGTCCTTATGTTTCTTGCGAATATAGGAGATGAGGGCCTCACGATACTCCCCACCCACAGGCTCGTGAAAGAAATTCCAGATGATACAAATGCAAGACTTTCCGAGTTTTTTGAGATAGAAACGGTTCGGACAGATTTCGAGATTGCAAAGAAAATATCAGGGAGAAATCGTGTTTTTGGCTTCTTTCAGAATGGGGATAACGTCTGGTACCTTCTCAAATATAAACATGGTACCTTTTCAGAACTCAATTCTGACTTGAGACAGATAGATGTGTTTATCCTGCATGATCTCGTACTGAAAAAAATACTCCACGTCAATGATATAGGATACGAGATGGATGTACACAAGGCAGTTGATAAAGTGAGAAGAGGACAGTTTCGTGCAGCTTTTTTTATTAATCCTACAAAAGTCGAGGATGTTGAACGGGCTGCCCTGTCCTCGGTAAGAATGCCGCCAAAGTCAACGTATTTTTTTCCAAAACTCTTAACAGGAATTGTGATAAAATTGTGATAAATAGGTTTTTAAACAGTTAATCGTTGTCAGTCTTCATTTTTGAGCGATGACTGTAACGTAAACATTTTGTAAGAGGAGGTTTATATGTCAGTGCGTGTTGCCATTAATGGTTTTGGAAGAATAGGAAGGAGTCTTTTCAGGGTAAGTAAGGGATATAGTGAATTTGACATCATTGCGCTTAATGATCTTACTGATGCCAAGACCCTTGCCCATCTCCTCAAATACGACTCTGTGCATGGCATATTTGATGCTGAGGTAAAGGCTGGTGACGGAAGTATAATCATTGACGGGAAAGAGATCAAAATTCTTTCTGCTACAGAGCCTGAAAAACTGCCATGGAAAGACCTCGGTGTAGACATTGTCGTTGAGTCTACCGGAAGATTCACAGATAGGCCGTCTGCTGCAAAACATTTAAATGCCGGGGCAAAGTGGGTAATCATCTCAGCTCCTGCAAAGGAACCTGATATCACTGTATGCATGGGCGTAAATGAGGAAATGTTAGACCCTGTCACCCATAAGGTGATATCAAATGCATCATGTACAACGAACTGTCTTTCACCTGTCGCAAAAGTCATACACAACGAATTCGGAATAATTAGAGGCTTAATGACCACAATACACTCCTATACAAACGACCAGAGGATACTCGACCTCCCCCATAAAGACCTGCGGAGGGCAAGGGCAGCAGCCCTGAACATGATTCCCACGACAACTGGTGCAGCAAAGGCTGTGGGACTTGTGTTACCAGAACTGAAGGGTAAGCTTAACGGCCTTTCCATAAGAGTTCCGACACCAAATGTATCTCTTGTAGACCTTGTGGCTGAGATGGAAAGGGATGCTTCAGTAGAAGAAATGAATGCTGCATTTAAACGTGCCTCTGAGGGACCCATGAAAGGAATCCTTCAGTACTTGGAAGAGCCTCTCGTGTCATGTGATTTTAATGGCAATGCACATTCAGCTATAGTGGATTCATCGCAAACCATGGTGCTCGAGGGAAAGATGGTGAAGGTTCTCGCGTGGTATGACAATGAGATAGGTTATAGCTCACGGATCAGAGACCTTATCCTCTACATTATCAAGCGGAGCTCTCTATGATAAGAAAGAATGGCCTGTCAGTCCCAATTAAAGATATATTTAAAAAGAATTCTATAGAAGACCTTACTATTAAGGGGAAACGGGTTTTTATCAGGGCTGACTTTAATGTGCCTCTCGATGATAATCTAAGAATTACCGATGACAGGAGAATCCGCTCCACGCTTCCCACAATAAATTATGCGATTGATGAGGGAGCAAAGGTTATCCTCTCATCACATCTTGGAAGGCCTAAAGGCAAGGCGGACCCGAGACTCAGTCTTGCCCCTGTTGCAAAAAGGCTTCAGCGGCTGCTGAACAAAGAGGTTATTTTTTCACCTGATTGTATTGGCAGTCAAGTGGAAGGTCTTGTCTCAAAGATGAAGGAAGGTGATGTGCTTCTCCTCGAAAACCTCAGATATCATCCCGGCGAAGAAAATAATGACGAGGAGTTTGCACGTGCCTTAGTAAGGCTCGCAGATGTCTATGTGAATGATGCCTTTGGCACCGCTCACAGAGAACACGCATCTATTGTCGGGGTTCCTAAGTTCCTCCCCTCTGCAGCCGGGTTTCTGTTAAAGAAGGAAATACAATATCTTAGAGGACTAGTAGAAAATCCGGTGAGGCCTTTTGTTGCTATCCTTGGCGGAGCAAAGGTTTCTGGTAAGATAAATGTGCTTGAAAACCTTGTTGACAAGGTCGACAAAGTAATAATCGGCGGTGGTATAGCATATACATTTATAAAAGCAATGGGCTATGAGGTAGGGAATTCCCTTGTTGAAGAAGATATGCTCGAGACAGCACAGCGGATAAGGAGAAAGCTCAAAGGGGTTGGTATAAAGTTTTATCTTCCCGTAGATTGTGTAATTGCTCAGAGCATTGAGCCTGCAGCAGAAACAAAGATTATACCCACACTCGAGATACCAAAGGGATGGAGGGCTCTTGACATTGGCCCTGCCTCTGTCAAACTCTTTTCAGAAGCACTCCATGATGCAAAGACTGTGCTCTGGAATGGGCCAATGGGTGTATTCGAAATAGATGCATTTTCAAGAGGGACATTTGCGATTGCTCATGCCGTTGCAGATGCTTACGCACTTACTATAGTTGGTGGTGGTGATACAGACTTTGCTGTGCACAGGGCAGGGGTATCTGATGCAATATCATTTATATCAACAGGTGGAGGTGCCTCACTTCAGCTTCTCGAGGGAAAAGAACTGCCAGGTCTTGCGGTCCTCGCAAATAGAGAAGATTCGTAGAACTCCTGTTGATTCTACTTTGTAATTGTGTGATAAATTTCAGAATCTCCAACAGGATGGTGAGAAGCTGAGATAACCTTATGAGGGAATTTCTTGTTTTTGTGAGAGAGTATTCCCCTTTTCATTTCAACAATCGAAGGATTTTTGCATTCAAATGCCTTAATGAGATATGACGCTGCTTCCTCCGGCTTTATCACATCCCCACAGGTAAAAATATCAACCGCTGCATAACCATACTCGGGCCATGTATGAATCGAGAGATGGGATTCTGCTATGACTATCATTCCGCTAATACCAAATGGATTAAACTCATGGAAGGAGATATCTACTACTGTTGCCTTGGCTTCTTTTGCTGCAGAGACCATTATGCTTCTTACTTTCTCAAGGCTTTTCAGAATTTCGGGATTGCAGTCCCGCAATTCTATTAATAAATGTTTACCTAAAGCATACAATTCCCTACCCCCCTTCACATTAATATACTTAAATATACTTAAGTATTTATTAGAGTCAAAAAGATACAGTAAATAGTGGGCTATTGTCAAGAAAAATATTTTTCTCTCTTCCTTCATGGTCGTCTTGTTTACTTGCTCTCTTGTGTTTTAAACTAAATGACTTTCACATAAATAATGCATATGGAAACGAAAAACGTAATACATTATGCGGCTGCATGTATTTCAGGAATCCTCCTCGTAGTATGTTTCCCAACATTAAACCTTTTTTTTCTCGCATGGATTGCGCTTGTTCCGTTTCTCTTCTCCCTCTATGATAAAAAGCCAAAACATGCATTTACGGCAGGTTTCCTTCTTGGTATCATTTATTTTTTTGGTACCCTCTACTGGATATATCACTCAATAAACCATTACGGTCATATTTCATTTATTGCGAGCATTATCATTGTTTTTTTGCTCTGTATGTATCTCAGCCTCTACACAGGCATCTTTGCCCTTTTATTCTCTATGGCAATAAAGAGCACGCGTCTTCCCGCGCTCTTTATTGCGCCTGTGCTCTGGGTAACACTTGAGTTTCTTCGATCTTACCTTTTTACCGGGTTCCCCTGGTCAAGCATGGGATATACTCAGTATACGTTCCTCCCCGTTATCCAGTTCGCAGATATCACAGGCATATACGGCGTATCCTTTCTTATACTTGCTGTAAATGGAGCGTTCGCAGATATTGCGCTCATGAAAAGGCGTATCAGAGATATGCCGCTTTTCCCCTGGTTTCACTTAGTAATCGGTCTGTCTCTTCTCCTCGTGTGTATCATCTCTTCTTTACTCTATGGCTATTGGAGGCTCGGACAGGAAAGACCCGGGAAACAGTTACGCGTGGGCATTATACAGGGGAACATCGAACAGGACAAAAAATGGGAACCTGCTTATCAAAGTAGGGTGATAGACATCTATAAGGACCTCTCGACTCAAGCTGTTT
>JBGPQS010000027.1:0-9665 GCA_041489235.1 Thermodesulfovibrionia bacterium | reverse complement strand
ATGCATTCCCCTGAATAAAGGATATCCAGGTCATTTTTAAAGATCGCATGAACTGTTGATTCAGGATTGACCCATTGAAACGTTTGAGGCGGTGAGGTCACTATCTCTACTTTGAACGAGACAGAGCTGAACTCCACAAGAAATCCGTAAAAAACAATACTATTTTGAATCAATTCAACCTGTATACCTTCACAAAAATATCTTCTTACTTTTCGGGAACCTACTTCATAGCACGTTTCAGGAAGAATGAAACTTATCCCTCCTTCGCTCATCTCTTTCACATCAGCTCTGACAAGAAGGAGTTTTTGACCATCGGCGAGGAGAAAGTTGAAAAGTTTATAAGAACTCAGTTTCTGGTGAGGACCTGTTTTTTGAACCCAGAGACAGTCTAAAGTGTCTCCGAGGCATGGCTGTGGCTTTGCGGGAAGGGATATAATATTGCCATATTTTAGATGTTCAAGATTTATAAGGATAGTACTATCTTGAAAGTTAATGTAGTTAAGGATGTTTACTAAATATTTCTTACTAACTTTCCTACTTTGTTCAAGTTGGCTGTCCAAGTCAGTGTTTTGAAATAAATGAGCAATTTTTTGTAGACTGTCCAATTTTCTTTCACTATTGATTGTTATTTGCTTCTATTCTATCACACATATGAAAAAGATAAAGAGGGTTAAGGAACTGCCCTTTGATTAGGAATACAGATGATACGAAGTCAAGCATTTGTGCTATTTCAGCTTCTTTCCAATCTCCTCCCAATCCTTTACTTCCTTAGCATCCTCTCCCCCTTCAAAGCTAAAGGCAAGGGGTTTATATCCCTTCGCAGATTTAATCGCGGCTTCACTTCCAATTATTGCCTTAATCTTAAACCCCATTTCATGAATATCATCAAATAGTGCCCCCTGCTTCCATGGGATAACAGGTAACTCCATAAATTCATTCCCTTTAAGCCATGCTTTGAGCGCTTTCACATTGAGGAGCCCTGTCTGGAGAAAAACAATTGGAAATCTCCTGTACATTTCCTTTATTGCCTTTTGACTCCCTTGTTTTGGCTCCTTTGAAAATGATCCTTTTAGCAGACTTCCCTCTACATCAACAAAGACAATCTTCGTTCCTTTTTTCAAAGAAAGAAGGAGCCCATTCCCTTCACCAACACCTGACTTTACCGCTATTCGATGGAGACCAGTTTTAAAAGGAGTAAACTGCCTGAAAGCAAAGCCATCACCACCTGAAAGGGTTTTGCCAATAGACTTCCCATCAACAAAAAACTCTACAAGCTCACCGCCTTTGCTGAGGATTTTCCCCCTCGTCTCAGCCCTGAGCATGACCTCTTCTCCTTGAGGCACCACCATGTCATGAACAATCACATCAGAGAGGGCACTTGAGTGGAATACAAATAATAAAAAGATGGAAAAGATAAACGCCACCAAAACTCTCATTGTAAGCTCACTTAAGTAAGAGTTTCCTCACATCTCCAACTCTTAATGTAATCTTATTCGAATCAAGGTATTCAAGGAAGGGAAGGGCATATTTTCTTGTAGTGCTGAGGATATCCCTGAATTCTGCAACGGTCATTTCCGGTTTTCCTCGGAAAAAATCTTTGAGGCTCTCGATTATTTTATTGTAAGTAGAGGTAGTGATGTACATTGAGTCATTAATCCTCACAAGACTCCCTTCTTTTGCCATAAGTCTCAATATATCTGATAGATGCTTCTGATCAAGTTCAAGAGACTGGGACAGTTCTTCCTTAGTTGGAGGTTGAAATCCACTGTTTTCCAGAAGTTCGAGTATCTTTATTTTGAGTGTTTCATCTGACGCGGACAATACCATACTGTGGGTTGCAAGTCGCACTATCTCTTTATCTATGGCAATATCTTTCAGTGCTGTAATCATGCCACTAAAAAGCCTTGGTTCAATAGTGAGATTGGCCCTGAGTTCTTCTTTGAGCATTCCGGGCTTGAGAGGATTTTTTTTATGAAACTCAGCCATAATCTTTTTCACTGCTTCTTTAAAGGCATTGAATGAACTGTTATGGAGCAGGATGTCCTCAAATTGTAACAAGACATTATCTTTCTTTAACGTTGAGATGGAATCTTTTATCGATGAAATCTCCGTCTTTATCCATCCTTCAATGAATGAGATGGGCATGCCCCTCATTCCAGCTTTTTTAATTTTCGTTGCTATCTTTTCAGAAAGAGTTCCTGATTCAAATATTTTCAAATCATCGGTACCCTCTTTGCGTTTTCTACGGTATGAAGATGGGTCAAGGACCTCACCTCCGCCGATTGTTTCTACAGGAGAAAATCTCCTGATGATATATCTGTCTCCGGACATGGAAATAACTGGATCCTGAAGCCTGAACTGGCAGTAACAACTTTCACCAGCCTTGAGTTCATCTCTCTCATAAAGGACAACCCTTGCTAACACATCCGAGGTACCAAGGTAGAAATGGACAAGGCCCTTACTTTTCAGGGCAGGCGCATCTTTAAGTAATTCTACTTTTGCATCAATCGTTTTTGTTGAAATAAACCTTTCTGGTATTACAATAGTATCTCCCCTTTTTAATTCTTCTTTCTTGACCCCTTGAAGGTTTATCGCCACCCTCTGGCCTGCATACGCTGTCTGCATGGGTTTGCCATGGCTGTGAAGACCGCGGACCCTGCTTTTGATGGTGCTCGGGAGTATTTCTACAGTATCATCAACAGATATGCTTCCTGATATTGCTGTTCCTGTCACAACAGTCCCGAACCCTTTTAATATAAAAACCCTGTCAATAGGAAGCCTGAAAAGACCTTTTGTTTGTTTTGGCTCGACTCCTAATGCAATATTTTTAATCTCTTCCTTAAGTAATTCGATATTAAACATTGTCTTTGATGAAACAGGGACTATTACTGCTTCTTCAAGGAATGTACCTTTTACAAAGTCTCTCACTTCATCTTCTACAAGTTCGAGCCACTCTTTCTCCACAAGGTCTGCCTTTGTGATTGCGATAAGACCTGATTTAATCTTGAGAAGGTTGCATATAGAGAGATGTTCGCGGCTCTGTGGCATGATTCCTTCATCAGCAGCAATCACAAAAAGCACAAGGTCTATCCCGCCTGCACCTGCGAGCATGTTCTTCACGAGCCTTTCGTGCCCGGGTACATCCACAATCCCTACCACGAGACCGTCAGGATACGTTAAGTCTGCAAAGCCAAGGTCAATCGTGATACCACGCTCTTTCTCTTCCTTCAGCCTGTCAGGATCTATGCCTGTCAACGCCTTAACAAGGGCACTTTTACCATGGTCAATATGGCCTGCTGTCCCGAGGATTACATACCGCATAGAAAATCATCCCTTGATTTTTTGATAATCCCTTTTTCTTCAGCCCTTCTCATTAACTCTTTAACTGCTGATACTCCGTCTTCACCAATGTCTATTGAATAATCATTCACATAAAGATTTATATGCTGTTCTATTACCTCATCTTTAAGTTCCTGTGAATGCTGTTTCATATAATACGTTGGTTCATCCCTGTGGGTGAATGCGTACTCAACACTTCTTCTCACAACAGAATTTATCCTTCTTATCAGGTCTTCTCCGAGATTCCTTTTCACAAGAATTCCACCAAGAGGTACTGGTAGTCCCGTTTCATCTTCCCACCATTCACCAAGGTCTACCATACGTTTTAATCCATACGATGAGTATGTAAACCTTCCTTCATGTATAACCAGTCCAGCATCTGCAACACCGTTCTTTACTGCCTCCATCATCTTATGGAAAGGCATTTCAATGAAGGAAAGAGAATTGATGAAGTCTGCACTAAATAGCTGGAAAAGCAGGTAAGCAGTTGTCAGCCTGCCAGGTATTGCAATCTTCTTCCACTGTAAATCATTTATGGCATAATCTTCACGCACAACTAATAGTGGACCACATCCTCTGCCGATAGCACTCCCTGAGCGGAGCAAACAATAGTCTTCACGGAGATAGCCGAATGCATGATACGAAACTTTTGTGATATCAAGTTCTGCGTGCAACGCCATCTGATTTAAGGTTTCAACATCGAGCAGGATTTCTTTAAAATGTAAGTCTCCTGTATCAATCTTTCCATGGACAAGTGCATAGAATATGAATGTGTCATTAGGACAGGGTGAATAGCCAAGAGAAAAAGGTTTTGTAATCATTCTTTCCTGAGTAATTTGCCCGATTTTAGGAAGGTTTTCTTTCTCCCGTCTTTAGAAATCAATGTCACCGTTGGTTTAAAAAATACAAAGTCCTGATGGAAGGGTGTCTTCACAGTACCGCCAAAAGAGCTGTTGTCACCAAGGGCAATATGGATTGTGCCGAGGATTTTTTCTGATTCAAGTATATTATCAGGTCTGGTTGCACGGTCATTTGTGCCAATGCCAAGCTCCGCAATATTCCTGTTTTCCTTCCTTTCAGAAAACTTTGTAGTAAGATATTCAGTAAATTCATCTTTACCCGAGATATCCACAACATAACCATTCTTCACCGTGAGGGTTATGGGAGATTGAAGCTGTCTTGTAGGAGCCCATTCAAGAACGAGCCTCCCATGAGATGTTCCTTCCAAAGGTGCGAGGAATACCTCTCCTGCGGGAAGGTTACCAAAAGAACCAGGTCTTGTCAGGATTCCTGTATCTGCCTTTGCTTTTCTTCCTTTTTTTGAAAAAGAGATAGTGGTTCCATTTAAGGTTTTCACCTCTATCCACTCAGCATCGTTTACTATCTTTGCTATCTTTTTTGTCCTGTGTGCAAGGGACTTCCAGTCAACATTCATAGAACCCTCAAGCATGGAAATATCGAAGAGCGGCATACTCGCATACCTGCAGCCACAAATTCTTGTTAAAAAATCCCTGAACTTTGTATGGCTTGTAGAATAATTTGAAAGCGCAATGACACAGTTTACCGCCCTATTTTTATGTCTTCTGATAATATCCTCTGCTCTTTTAATATCTGTGTCTTTTGCTTCCTTCATCAGTAGAGGGGAAAGGAGTTCTTCTTTCTTCAAGACTGCAATCGCCTTCTCTCCGAATGCAAGTTCCCAGAGTTCTAAAGGAGGTTCAGCACCATGACTCCCTGTTGCAGGATATTCATGAGATATAAGTGTCTTGCAGAAATTTTTACCTATCTCTGTGGTAAGTAAAGAGATGCATCTGAGCCTTGACCTTCGTTCACTATCAGATTCATCTATCTTTTCATTCTCCGAAGGCCTGTCAGTAAAGAGAAGAACTCTCTCATATTTTTTTACACCAAGGTTGACCCTGAATATGTCTTTGAGTGCGCGGGTTATCAAAGCGCTCCTATCTGAACAAAAACTCCATCTGTTCGAGGTGTTCACCAGGGAAACTGATAGGATACTCATTATCAAAACAGGCAGTACAGTAGTTGTGTGAATCAGGTACTATCCGCTTCAGCCCCTCAAGGCTTAAATACGCAAGTGAATCTGCTGTCGTGTACTTCCTTATTTCTTCAACCAGATGTGTGGATGCGATGAGTTCCTGCCTCGTGGGTGTGTCAATGCCGTAAAAACATGGGCCAATGGTAGGAGGTGAGCTTATCTTTAAATGTATTTCCTTGGCTCCTCCACCTTCCCTCAGCATCTTTACGATCTTCTTGCTCGTCGTCCCCCTCACGATTGAGTCATCGATTACGATCAGCCTCTTTCCCTCAAGAAGCTTCCTCACCGGATTGAGCTTTACCTTTACCCCAAAATGCCGTATGCTCTCCTTCGGCTCTATGAATGTTCTCCCTATATAGTGGTTTCTGATCAGTCCAAAATCAAATGGTATCCCGCTCTGCTCTGAAAACCCTATCGCTGCAGGTACCCCTGAGTCAGGTACCGGTAACACAAGGTCTGCCTCGGTGTCAGATTCCCTTGCCAGCTGCTTCCCAAATTCCTTCCTCATCTCATTGACATTGACACCACCAAATATGTTACTGTCAGGCCTCGCAAAATAGATGAGCTCAAATACGCAGAATGCCTTCCTTTCACTGCTCAATGGCTTTAATGATTTAAGCCCACGCTCGTTTATGATCAACACCTCTCCCGGCTCTATGTCCCGTATGTAGTGCGCTCCAATAAGGTCAAATGCACAGGTCTCTGAGGCAACAATAGAGGCCCCATCTTTCATGCCAAGACACAGTGGCCTCACTCCATAGGGATCCCTTACTACTATAAGTTCCTTCTCCCTCATTATTAATAAGCTGAAAGCTCCACTGACCTGCTTTAAGGCGTGGATTATCCTCTCGTATATATTGTCTTCCTTTGAATGGGCTATAAGATGGACGATGACTTCACTGTCTGAAGAGGATTGGAATATCGCTCCCTCTGCCTCAAGGGATGCCCTCAGTTCCTCTGCGTTGACAAGGGTTCCATTGTGGGCGATCGCAAGTGCTCCAAGAGCAAAGTTTGCTACAATGGGTTGTACATTCCTCAGAACACTGCTTCCCGCTGTGGAATAACGGTTGTGCCCTATCGCTATCTGGCCCGGAAGCCTCTTCATCCTCCTCTCGTTGAAGATGTCAGCAACAAGTCCCATGGATTTCTCAAGAAATACCTGTTTGCCATCAGATGAACAGATGCCTGCGCCTTCCTGCCCCCTGTGCTGAAGTGCATACAATCCAAGATATGCAAGGTTGGCTGCCTCAGGATGCCCATATACCCCAACAATCCCGCACTCTTCGTGAATGTCGTGTATCATAATTTTTATTCTAACATATAAAACAAACTACATTCTTAGAAAAATCCGTTGACCTTATTTCATTTCTATGGTAGAAAATGACATGAACGAAAAACAGAAACTGCTCTCTCATCTGCCTTCTGTGGATAAAATCATGAAAAGTGAGCAAGGCGAACAATGGCTGAAGATCTATCCAAGAGCATATGTGCTTCAAGCCATTAGAGAAGTCATTGATTTAAGGAGAAGAGACCTCATCGAAGGCCATACACCAAACCTTTCGGAAGAATATATGATAGCAGAGATAGAAAGTAAACTTGACAGTCTCACTTCATACAGCCTCAAACCGCTCATAAACGCCACCGGCGTGGTAATCCATACAAACCTCGGACGTTCCATCCTTTCTGAAAAAGCACTCGAACACATCAGGCAAGTCTCAGAAAGTTATTCTAATCTTGAATATGATATTAATGAGGGAAAACGCGGGAAGAGGTATTCGCATCTTAAACGAATTCTCAAAGAGGTCACCGGTGCAGAGGATTCACTTGTTGTCAACAACAACTCTGCTGCAGTAATGCTCTGTCTTAACACGCTTGCAAAAAACAAGGAGGTGGTTGTCTCAAGGGGCGAACTTGTTGAGATCGGAGGCTCCTTCAGAATGCCTGAGATAATGGCATCAAGCGGTGCACTACTCCGTGAAGTTGGAACAACGAACAAGACCCGTCTTTCTGATTATGAAAATGCAATAAATGAAAATACCGCGCTCATCTTAAAAGTTCATCAATCGAACTACAGAATCACTGGATTCACTGAGGAAGTGTTAATAGAAGCCCTTATACATCTTGGCAAGTTGCACAAAATTCCGGTGATGTTCGATCTTGGAAGCGGATGCCTTATAGATTTAAAGCCATTCGGTATCCTTAATGAACCGGTAGTGAAGGAAGTCGTTGATTCAGGAGTTGATGTCATAACGTTTAGTGGCGACAAACTCCTTGGTGGCCCTCAGGGTGGTGTGATTGTGGGCAAAAAACAATATATAGAAATAATTCAGAAAAACCCGATGACAAGGGCAATGAGAATAGACAAGCTCACACTTGCTGGATTTGAAGCTACACTTATGGAATATATTGATGAAGAAAAGGCAATTAAAAATATCCCGACGCTCAGAATGTTACTTCAAAAACCTGAAGAGATAAAAGGCCGGGCAAAAAAGATAGCTACAAGATTAAAGAGAGAGATTAAAGATGTCAGGATACACGTTCTCCCTGATTCATCCAGGGCAGGGGGAGGGGCAATGCCGGAGACAGACCTTCCAACGTATGTGGTCTCGATAAAACCCCCTAACTTATCTGTGAATGAACTTGAGGAAAAATTGAGAAAAGGTAATCCACCGATTATCACAAGGATAAAAGAGGACTCTCTGATAATAGATGCAAGGACTGTAAGGGATAAAGAGATAGAGAGTCTTGTAAAAGCAATAAGGGGTAGCTGGTTTAAATAGGAAAGGAGAATAACCGCAGAAATTTTTATTGGAGGAGAGAAAATGGAAGGGATAAAACAAAAAACATCAGGTATCAGAACTTTCGTACCCATATTCTTCCTTGTCATGGCTTTACTCATCACAGCTGTTACACCAGTAATAGCTGCAGACGCTGAAGATGCCCAGGGAATTGTAGACAAGGCACGTGTCACGTTCAACAACTTCATGCGTGACAAGAACTACACATGGCTTCACCAAAACCTCAATAATGCTAAGGGACTCCTGATCTTTCCACAGGTACTCAAAGCGGGCTTTTTCATTGGTGGCTCAGGTGGAACCGGTGTCCTCGTGGTCAGAGATCAGAAAACAGGTGATTGGAGCCAGCCTGCCTTCTACACTGTTGGCTCGGTGAGTTTTGGTCTTCAGATTGGTGGTGAAGCTGCAGAGGTCATCATGATGGCAATGAGCCAGAAAGCAATTGATTCGCTCTTCACATCATCCTTCAAACTTGGGGGAGACACTTCTGTCGCTCTCGGGCCAGTGGGTGCCGGTGCAAAGGCGAATGTAACGACTGATTTTATATCCTTTGCCAAGTCTAAGGGTATCTATGCAGGACTGAACCTCGAAGGATCTGTTGTTGATGTCAGGGACAGCCTTAATAAAGCTTACTATGGCAAGGCAGTAACTCCCGTAGACATCGTCGTGAAGAAAGAGCTGAGCAACAAGGGATCGGATCAACTTCGGGCAACGTTGAAAAAGGCGATTAAGTAGACGTGCTCTCTTCGACCAGGGAGCAGACATACTCCCTGAATTTTATAGAGGCGTGACCTTTATTGGGGTAACTATCTATGAAGCTCGGTAGATGGTCAAAGGGAATACTATAAGAAATTCCTTCACTTTCTGCTATCCTGAGGAAACTCAACGGGATAAAAATTATATTTTAAACAATGTTCTTGATGGCGGGAGCGTATGGAAATCGAATATTCCCTTTATAATGATTATTTCTTAAACTTTACGAAATTAATAAGGTCTGAAAATGCATAGAAAAGGGTGGGGAAATCCCCACCCCTCTTTCTTTTTTCTAAATTTTAACTGCGCTACTTTGAATAGGAGTAACCAGTAGGAGAACTAATTTTTATAACGACTGTATCAGAAGAACCGAAATTATCAAGGGTGTAAAATCCTGGTTCATAAACGAATATGCTCATTGGTTTTCCAAGAACAGTGGAACTCTGGATCTTGTAGAGGTAGCCACGACTGTTGCTCTCTCCCGGAGGTCCATTCAACCATAACAACTCGGAAAAACCGCCGGTTCCTTTGACTGCATTATACTGTGCACCACTCATAATCTGCGAAAGAGTATAGAAGAAGTTCGCAGTAACTGGACCTGAGCCTGGATCAGCTGGCTCTCCCCAAGCCAACATTGTTGTATCCCAGCATCCTGCCATTAAAGGTTTAGTCCCGGATTTGAGGGACTCATTGTTGTCGAATACACCACCAAAATTAAATCT
>JBGPQS010000026.1:0-9708 GCA_041489235.1 Thermodesulfovibrionia bacterium | reverse complement strand
GCAACATTTTTACTGGAATGAGGTAAATAAGGTTCCTTGAGGAGAAAATGAATATAGCTCTAAACAATTTAACCAATCCTTTTAAACTTTTACTGATACCGATAGACGCAGTACTGTTAAAAATGAGACTTAATTAATCATTAAAATTCTCTTCGCATTTTCGTAGGCAATCATTCTTGCAGCCTGAGGGTGCAGTGTACCGAGTATTCGCCTCACTTCTTTAATCTTCTCCCTATATTTTGAAACCGGGAATGCTGTGTTTCTTTTACTTTCTACCCATACTCCTTCAAGTCCAAACTTTGAATCTGTTCCGATCATAAATCTTTCTGGCATTTCCTCAAAGAGCTGTGCCCAATCTTCATATAACTCCATCCCGGGATCATTAGTAATGGGCTCAAGATTTTTCCATCGATAATGCTTTGTTATTTTTATATTCATCACAACATTTGGATACTTCAGAAGTATCATTCGCGCATTTGCGGGATTGGTCATCGCAGTGTGTGAATATATCAACTTTAAATGTGGATTCCTACGAAATAATAATTCTATGCCCCCGAAAACCAGTTCCTCATATGATATCCCCGTAGGGTCAACTGGTTCCGCATGCAGATCTAACCACATTCCCTTCCTGGCAACCAGATCGACAATCTTAAGAAATGGTTTAAAGTTGGGCGGATAGTGAATAACAGGTTGTTTCCCATGTTTTCTGAAATGATAGATGCCAATTTCGCCGACACCAGCATATTCACCACTATCTATATCTTTTCTCAGTCGTGTAAGAATTCTTCTGAGTTCCCGTTCTTCTTCAGGAAGCCCGTCATGGTACGCACAGTGTAACCAGTACGTTATATAATTTCCTCCGCAAAAAAGCCTAATTCTTTTTTTATTCAAATTGAACAGTATTATATTTTGTCTTACCCCCTCTTCATGGAACGGCTTGCGACCATCATTTGGTGTTGGCATAAAGATAGCAAGTTCAACACCCTGACTCTTTATTACCTCTATGATTTTCTTAAGCTTTACTTCATCAATATCTCCTGTATCAGGCGGGTGAAGATGCACATGTGCATCAAAAATAATCCCTTTGTATTCCTTATCATGGGGACGTGCTGGGCGAGATGGATTAGACCTCATCTGGTCTACTTTAAAAGCTGGTGCAGGGAGTACAACATTTACGTTTTCATTCGAAATCACTGTAAAACAAATCCTCTATCTGTTTATGAAATACAATCTCTTTTTACAACAAAGAGAATAGTTTTATTTAAGGCCGTTTCCTCTGCTGAATCAAAGGATGAGGCAAGACAGTGCATTAGCCCATTCTAAGGCACACTTCTGGGATAATATTTCCTCTTTATACAGAAGTATTCCTTCCATTTCCTCCAAGCCCGCTGTCCCATGATCAGTTCCTCGTTTGGATCACCGATAGAGAATTTGTTAAGGATACCTGATTCTTTCCAGATGCCTTTTCTTTTTCTCTCTTCCCGTTGATCTACAAGCCAATCTCTATAACTCTCCATAATAATATGTCCTTCAGGGGCATCGAGCAGAACGGCTCTTATCCTCCCATCAAGCTCCCGGTAAAGCTCTTTTTCCTTTTCACTTATCTCAACCGGTTCAACATCAACGAGGTAACCTGCTTCCCCTAATTCCTTCCCTGCCACAGCTATAAAAACCCGCTGCTCCCAGAGACTGAGATACTCTTTATAGATACCGATATACCGATCACTTACCGGGGAACCGAGCGGTTTATGATCACGCGTAGCACCCCTTTGTTGTGCTATATCAGTCTTGTGGAATTCAAGCATTACCGGTGAATATTCTTCTCCCAAAAAATCGCAAACGTGTTTGAGGGTCTTTTCAGGCTGCCTCACCAGCGTTTCATATCTGACATCCATCCACTCAGAAGCACTGAGTTTTTCCCTCCATGGCTTTACAGCATTTTGGCAGAGTTTCCATATTTCCGCTGCACAGAATATATTTCTTGGACCAAAAGTGGAACGGAGGAAATCAGCACTTGCATCCCTTCCATCACGGGTTATAAAAATAAATTGCGCATTCGGAAAATCTTCTTTAATCTCCTGAATAAAAAACAGATTATGAGGGGTTTTCTCACCCCAGCGGGGTTTTTTGCCAAACTCTCTTGCATATCTTTCAAACATGGCACAATATATACCCGCGAAGCTCCGCTCTTTTACTTCAGAGACAATTTCATTGACAATTGTCCTCGGATTTACCCTCATGCCCCAGAAGGGAATCCTGAGCCCGAAGATCATTTCTTCTGCAAGTGTCCGAAAATGTTCGTCATTACTTAGATCACCATAAGTATAAAGGTATGGTCTAAATCGTGGATAGAGCCAAGCTACTTCAGGTACAGCTATTCGCGTATGACATCCTAACATTGCCATGAGGAGTGTAGTCCCAGACCGTTCAGCACCTATCACAAATATCGGTTTTTCCGTTAATATAATTGCCATAGCAATTTCCTCCTTCCTGCCTATAAGAAAATCCTCTTAGACCGCCAACGAGTCGAGCAAACAATCAACTGATTTTGAATATCCTCTGTGCATTCTGATAAGCAATCTTCTGAGCAACATCAGGAGTCAACTGAGAAAGAACATTCTTCAGTTCGTTCATTAAAGCAGTATACATCTTAGCATAACATCGTGGACTCATTGCATCACAACCAATCATTATCCTATCAGGATAACTCATAAAGAGCTTTTTCCAACTATCTATGAGATGGCCATTTTCATCTATAACAGAATTTTTTAAAGTATATTCCTGGTATATGGTTATTGATTCTGGAGGAACACCCTTCACATGGACACCTCTCGGTTGAACATCACTGATATCTGTATAGAGATGAGGATGTTTATCAAGCATCTTTTTTACCAGCTCTGGAGTTGCTCTCCCCAGGTGACACCAAATAATCACTGCATCTTTATTGTGGTCAAGAAGTCTTTCAAAGGGAGGAAGCGTATTCTCATCAGCAGATTTTTTTAAAAACTCAATATGCTCTCCTTTGGATTCTGCTTCTATGTGAATAGCAACGGGGAGACCCGATGTGGCAGCAAGATCAATTAATCTCATCATAAATGGTGAGTCTGGTGGAAAATGGTAATCATGCTTCTTCTCAGGAACTTTTGGGCCATTACCGTAATGCCTCAGTCGTATCTCTCCAATTCCCTTAAAGGGTGCTCCTTTTAAATCTCGCTCTATTCGTTGTATCGATTGTTCAAGATTTTTCTCCCACCAATCGTTACGGTAACCTTTAAAAAATTGTATTCCTTCCATGTTCGTGGATGTATGAGACTCTTTCTTCAATAAATTCTGAATAGCATGCCCTCCGTAAAAGGGGATGACACGATGTGGATATTTTTCGTAAAATTCTATAACACTAGCCTCTGTGCTCCCTCCACGGGGCATAATCACAATATGAGAGACCTCGTTAGCATTTAAATTGTCGAGCACTTCATCAAAATCTACGCCTGGAGCAACATGGGAATGTGTGTCAATATAGTGCATTTTTCTCCTCCTTATTTCTTGAAAAGCATTAACAGTGTTTGAAACGAAAAATCCAACGCCGGTAAATGCTGCTAACTATAGAAATGTTCTGCGATTCATAGTGCCTTTGATTAGAGTTTAGTAATAACTTCAACCTCACCAGGGTCAATACTTAAAAAAACTTTTTTACCCTCTTTAAAAATAGTTCTGGAAACATCTTCTGCCGTGAGTACATATTGTTCCACCTCTAAAAGATACTGTACCGTATTTCCCAAGAAAATAGTCTTTTTGATTATTGCTTCAAAGATGTTTTTTATTTTTTCATGCTCTGGTTTTCTCTCGTAGAGTTTTAACGTCTCAGGTCTCACTGTTACAAGAACCTTCTCCCCCTTTCTCAATTCATGAGAGGTCTCGCAGTAAATCTTTAGACCGCTGTCCGTGTATATTTGGTAAAGCTCACCCCCTTCTTCTTTTCCTTCTATTACCCCTGTAATAAAGTTGAAAGAACCAATGAATCTCGCCACGAACTCGTTTGCCGGATGCCTATAAATGTCATGTGGCTGTCCTTCTTGAACAATTTTCCCTCTATCCATAACCACTACTCTATCTGACAGCACCATGGTTTCTATCTGATCGTGTGTTACATAAATTGCGGTAAAACCTATTTTTTTCTGTAATTCCTTTAATTCAAAACGCATTTGTTGGCGGAGTTTTGCATCTAGATTGCTCAGCGGTTCATCCAGGAGGAGAACATCCGGCTCTACTACCAGACTTCTTGCCAACGCCACTCTCTGTTGCTGACCACCGCTCAGTTTTGTGGCGTACCGGTCCTCCATACCCTGCAGACCGACTAAATCTAAGATTTCCCTTACCTTCTCTTTAATCTTTTTGGGGGGGAACTTTTTAATTTCAAGACCATAGCCAATATTTCCTCCGACGGTTAAATGGGGCCAGATGGCATAGGATTGAAAAACCATACTCATCCCCCTTCTCTCAGGAGGGACAAAAATACCTTCATAGGTAGAAACAACCTTCTTACTATTGACGAGAATCTCACCCTGATTTATTTTCTCTAATCCAGCTATACATCTTAAAATAGTCGTTTTCCCACAACCACTCGGTCCCAGGAGGGTAAAAAATTCGCCATCATCAACAGTAAAGCTCACATCATCAACGACACGTACTCCGTCAAAGGACTTAACTATATTTCTAACCTCTACTTTCTTTATCTTTCCAGGGCTTGCCATAACTTCTCCTTACCTATGAGCTTACCTGCTGTTTTGTGGTACCAATTTCGGCTATCCCTCCACCGACTATTTTACTGGTGACATAGAGAACTACAAACAATATAACCACCTCTAAGAACGCTAAACAGCACGTCAGCTGGGTCTCTCCTCTCTCATTAAAAAAATTATAAATGATTACCGGAATGACAACACTATTGTCACTATAGAGAAGTATTGATAAATTTAAATTCTTCATGAATTCAACGAACAAAAGTGCATAAGCAGCAGCTAACCCCGGCTTCATAATGGGCAAGGTCACTTTTCTCAACGTTTTTAACCAAGAACCACCGAGAACGGTTGAAGATTCCTCTAACTCCCTGTGCACTTGCCTGAAGTTAGCAGAAACAGCCTGAACTCCCCAAGGCATCCTTTTGGTCGAAAACGCTATGATTAATATCCACATTGTTCCGTATATACCCACTGGTAAAGACATATAAAGCCATAGTATACCGACCCCCAGCACGACGCCCGGTACAGCGATAGGAAGCATTGAGACATAATCCAGTAATGCCCTTCCTTTAATAAGAGATCTTTGCACGATATACGATATTACTATGCACAAAAGAAGGCATAAAAACCCTCCGCCAGCAGCAATAACTAAACTGTTTTTTATAGCCGATTGGACAATATCAAAACTGATAACCTCAACCCAGTGTTTTAATGTCAGATTTGATAAAGAAAAATCTAACTCTATTTTATTCATGATACTTCCAGCAGCTAAAACACTGTAAGGGAAAATAGTAGCAAACAGGACATAAATAACACACAAAGAAAAGGCAAGATACCTCCATTTACCAATGTCTATTATGGAAGGTCGATAACCTTTTCCGGTTACGGTAACATACGATTTTCTCCTTACAATTCTCCTCTGAACCAAAAGCAATATCGATGCCATTACTATAAGAAAGAGGGAATATCCGGCTGCATAACCGTAGTCGGGAGGAAAATAATTAGTATAGGTATAAATATCCGTAACAGCCATCTTCACTTTCCCTGGTATACCGATAGTCGCTGCAATACCGAAATCTCCTGCTGCTTCTTCAAAGCATAAAATCCCAGCTCCAAACATTGCGGGGACAAGGAGTGACAGGGTGATCTTTTTAGTAGTTTTAAAAAAACCAGCGCCCAAAACCCTTGAAGATTCTTCAAGGGCAGGGTCCATATTTTTTAGTACGCCGCTTGCAAATATATAAATAACTGCAGCATGCTGAAAAGAAAATATAATAATCAAACCGGGAAGAGAATAAATATTGATAACTGGTTTTGATAGTGCAAAGACTTTCATTAAAATAAGGTTGTAAAGTCCCGTGGTAGGATTTGCAAGAATAACCCATGAAATTGCTGCGATGAAAGAAGGCAAAAAAAAGGGACCAATGATCAATACCCCTAATAGTTTTCTGAAAGGAACGTTAGTTCTTGCAATAATCCAGGCAAGCGATACCCCCAAGAGAACAGCGAAGACAGTGGAGACACTTGCTACAATAATCGTATTGGCGAAGGATTCAAGAAACCGGGGGTCCTTGAGGAGCTGGATGTAATTCGATAAACTGTATTTTCCTGTCAGAATAGCTGCTTCTTCACCGCTCAGGCTGCTCAAGACCAAAAGAATCATTGGACCGAGAACCATAAATAATACGACTCCAAACATTGGAATCATGAAGAGAGAACCACTGGTAAAAAAATCTCTCACTACGATTTTAAAACGCGCGATGCTATTCACTATTCAGTTATTCCTGTCCGTTGCTGTACTTTTTATAAACAATCCTGCACATTCTCTTGGTAATCGTATCACTCGGAGAACAGGGTCTCGAGAAGATCAGGCTCGTGGCCAATGTCTCCCAAGCTATAGACCTCTACAATGATCGTTGAAGGCAAACTTTTTCCTTTGAAGTTAGTCTTTATTTTCCCTTCAGTCTTTTGGCCAGGTTCTAAAAACCCTTTCTCCGGGATTTGCGCATTTCCTCCTTCGGAAACACTTTCCTTTGAAACGCCTGAAGCAAAAACATTATAACGGTCAGCTTTAGTTCCTGTATTCTTTAGTTCAACCCTAACAGTGAGATCACCCTTTTCCTCACCTTTCTTTATCTTCATCTCTGGTTCAACTTTTGTAACCTCCACATCACCGTAGGTAACAATATCGATAGAGGTGTTTCCATAAGATACTGTTGACTTCTTTTCCATGACTTTTCCCGTTGCACAGCAACAAAATACCAACACTGTGAGAAAAAATACTATACCTTTGTGATTAATTGTTTTCTTCAACATGTTCTTTCACCCTTTCTTGATTAAAGATAAAAACCCTATCTCCCTTAAAGTCTGAAGATACGGACGAATTCTTTCAAAACTCCATCAATTTCTTTCATAAACTTCTCGGAATTAAACGGCCATACTTTTTTATAGGTCTCCAAGGTTACCTTGTTCTCTTTGGGCAAAAAGTCATCTCTTGTTCCTATTTCATACCCATCATCTCTCAAAAATTCAATGTTCTCTTGAGATAAAAAGTAGTCTATAAAGAGCCTGGCGCAATTCGGATGAGGTGCATCCTTTAAGATCGCTACATTCTTAAGGAAAGCAGGACCACCCTCCTCTGGGATGAAAAAATCTACGGGGGCTTTGTCATGAAGGAGTGCCCTCATAACCCACCTGGTACCGATAATACCAATACTTCGCTCTCCTGTAATAAGTTTCATTTTCACACCGCCCCCTCGAACCGCAAACATAATGTCATTGTCAGCCAATTTCTTCAAATAATCGGTGCCCAATTGTTCTTTGAGACCATAAAATATGAACTTTTCGTCTTCACCATATCGGGGGTCTGGAAACAAAATCTCTCCCTTGTACTTCGGATTCAAAAGGTCTTTCCATGACTTTGGTGCATTCTTCTTTGACCATTTGTCTGTTCGATACACGATAAGCGGAAAATCAATTCTGTACGGTGTCCAATAGCCTTGATCATAATAAAAACCTATCTTCCCCTTTTCCAGCAAATGACGATAATGTTTATGCTCGGGACTGAGATAATACAGGAGCATCCCTGCATTTTTCAAATAAATGAAATAGAGGGGATTTGAAAATGAAATAACATCAGCAGTTACCTTGCCGATACGTTTCTCTAACTGAAGCTTCTGATAAATCTTAGAGTGAGAAGCCTCCCACATGCGGACGTCAATAAAAGGGTATTTCTTTTTAAATGCGTTCACAACCTTTTGCTTACGACTTATATCCCCCGCAAAATAATACATGAGCTTGCCCTCTTTTTTTGCTTCCGCAATGATTTCCTCTCGACTCAATTCCTTTCCTATAGCTAAACCAGTTATCAATAAAGTAACGGCTACTACGATCGATAGCCCTACGAGATACTTACACCTTATCATCTTCATTTCCTCCTTCCAATACTGAACCATTTCTTTTCTTTACATTATTCTCAATTCTCACATTACTTCATGGCTATTTACAATGAAAACCTGACCGTGTTAACGCTTATATTTTCCTGCTTTACACAGGATTCCCCTCATCTGGGCATGCCCGTTAAATACTTCAAATGGGGGACCATCTGAAATAATGGTGTTAATATTCGATTCAAAGCAGCCATGTTCAGGCCCTGGGAGCTCCGGGAACCACCATCCCATGAGCATAGAGACAACATTTGGATGGAGTTCATTCACAAATTTAGCCCTCCCCTTTACTCGCTCTCCCTTCATCTGATAAGATTCCAGCCACATCCAGTCACCATCCTTGATTCCTAACTGTCTTGCAGTCTTAGGATGAATCTCAATCTCAGGCTCAGGAGCCCTCTTGCGCAAAGAAGGGCAATTGCGGTGTTCGGTATGCTCAAAGCATTTCACACGGTGATGAATCATAATGAGAGGATATTCCTTCCATAGATCAGACGTACTGAGAGGGCTCACCGGATCTTCTTTATAATCCGGTAAGGGGTCATAGCCAAACTTCTTGAAAAGCGTGGAATAAAGTTCAATCTTCCCTGTGGGAGTATTCCAGCGCCAGCCTGGATTCTTATACTTTTTAAACTCCACTGGAAATTCTATTTTGTGTTCGGGCTGAGCTTTGAGTTCCTCAAAAGTCATCTTCAAGCTCTCCAAACAATAGTTGTTCCATTCATCAATAGTATTCCAGGGGACATCTTCACCTATTCTTTTACCTAACTCAATAACTATCAGGCGGTCATCCCAACATTCACCAGGCGGATTTACTACTTTAGGACAGACAACTATGCTATTCGCATATCCCTGAATGGTATTACATACCACATCCGTCTCTGCTGCATGGGCTGCAGGAAGAACCAAATCAGCCAGTTCAGCAGTAGGGGTCATGAAAAGATCAGTCACAACCATGAAATCAAGTTGTTTAAGAATGTTCCAGACCTTTCTGGAGTCTGCTGAATGGACTACTGGATTCACACCAGGAAGGTAAAGACCTCTTACCTTTCTCTCTCGCATCGCCTCTAACAATAAATAATTATGACTGTTATAATCAAACCAGCTTATTTCTTGAGGTCCGCTATAAATTGGATATTCTCGATATCCTGGTCTTTTTGCCTCCAGGTCTGAAGACCTGCGCCAATTCCTTGAAAACCACCAGATATTTTTAAATCCTTTAAAATATATATTTTTATTGCCAGGCGCATCATTTTTGTTCGTGGGTGTGGGAAGAAGATTCCCACCTGGAGCGTCAATATCCCCTTTTATAGCCATGAGGCAGCTAATTGCACGACATGCCTGGGTAGTATTAAGAGACTGACCATCAACTCCTATCCTTGTATGAATACAAGAGGGCCGAGTTCTCCCATATAACCTCGCTGACTCAATCATCTGTTCGTTGGGTATGCTGGTGATTTCTGAAACACGTTCAGGAGTATAAGTCTGAACTCTTTCTTTCAGTTCTTCAAAACCCAGACATT